>DYHC01000169.1:0-3546 GCA_020724325.1 Melioribacter roseus | reverse complement strand
TACCCGCCAGTATACATTAGGCGCTACAATTTCCAGAATGGATATTGATAACCCCATATTCCCATCGCGAGGTTCTAAAGTTAGCTTAAGTATGGAATTATCCGGCGGTCCTTTACCCGGTAATGTTGACTATATGAAGTTCGACTTCAAAAGCGAGTGGTACAAATCTTTATTCAATACAAACAGAATTGTACTTTATTCAAGTGTAGATTTAGGTTATATTCACGAGTTGAAAAAAGGAACACAGATTCAGCCGTTCGAATTTTATTACATGGGCGGGAACGGAATGATTATAGCAACTACTCCTTTGCGTGGTTACGAAGTTAGAAGTCTTGGAATACGAGATGCGGGCGGAAATGTAATTGGAAGCAGAATTCAAACGAAATATACTTTTGAGCTAAGAGCTGCTTTAGCTTTAGAGCCAATTCCAATTTATTTACTGGCTTTTGCTGAAGCCGGCAACTTATATTTCGATGCAAAACAAATAGACTTTTTCAATCTCAAACGTGCTATTGGTATTGGTGCAAGAATTCTTATCAATCCTATCGGATTATTAGGGTTTGATTACGGTTATGGCTTCGACCGCAAAAGCGTAGATAATAAGGATCCACAATGGATCTTCCATTTTCAATTTGGCAAAGGATTTTAACATAAATTAAAAATGAGGTTACAAGTGAAAAGAAGTATCTTTATTTTACTAATTATTTCTGCTGCTTCAGTGTTTGCTCAGAATCAACAGCCTTTTGCTCTTAAAGTTGGTTATGTTGATTCAGAAATTATTATGACTCAGTTTTCCGAAGCTATTAAAGCCAAAAGTGATCTGGATGGTTTAGTTGCTAAATGGAGAAAAGAAGCAGACAGCATGACAACCGTTCTGCAAGCTGCATATAACGACTATCAGAAGCAATCCTCTACTATGAAACCCGAACAGCAGAGAGAAGCACAGGTTAAAATTGTAGAGAAAGAACAGGAAATTCAAAAATATAGAGAACAAAAGTTTGCGCAGCCAACGGGAGAATATTTTGTGCGCCAAGAACAACTATTGGCTCCTGTAAAACAAAAAATATTCAAAGCAATTGATGAAATTGCAAAAGAAGAAAACATGCATTATGTTCTGGATAAAGCCGGCGAAGTTGTTGTTCTTTATGCTGATTCACAATTCGACATTACATTCAAAGTACTGGATCGCCTAAAAAGAGGTAAATAATTTAATCGGAATTAAATTATGAAAAAGATAGGATTAATCTTTTCCGTTTTACTTTTATTTGTTTCCGCATCATTTGCCCAGCCCAAAATTGGTTATGTGGACAGCGAAACAATCAAGAAACAGCTTCCCGAAGCTCAGGATACTCAAAAAAAATTGGATGCAATTATAAAAGAATGGCAGGAAGAACTTTCGCGTATGGAGCGCGATTGGCAAACTAAATACGATGACTATGAAAAAAGAAAATTGATCCTTAGCGAACAAAAAAGAATTGAAATCGAAAAAGAACTTGTTCAGATTGAAGACCAGATTTCCAAATACAGACAAGACAAATTTGGCGTTAGGGGCGAACTATTTCAGAAACAAGAAGAATTAATGAAACCAATCCTAAATCGTATCTTTAATGTTATTCAGGAAGTTGCTAAAGAACAGGATTACGATTTTATATTCGACAGAAGCAGCGATATTATTTTCCTTTATGCTAAAGAAGAATTTGATATTACGAAACTGGTTCTAGAAAAACTAAAATGAGTTTATATGTTAATAAAATTGAAAGATGCCGCCGACTTTGTCGGCGGTATTGTTATTGGTGATCCCAATATTGATATAAAGAATATTGCAAAAATTGAAGAAGCTCAAGAAGGCGACTTAACTTTTCTTTATCTAAAGACATATGAAAAATATCTAAACACTACTAAAGCATCTGCAGTTTTAATCTCTCCGGAATTCAAAAAGACTCGAACTGATATCAGCTATATTGAAGTGAAAAATCCGAATGTTGCACTTCATAAATTTGTAATCACTTTTCTGAAACCAAAATTCATTTTAGATGGTATTGATCTCACAGCTTCAATTGATCCATCTGCAAAGATTGGTATGAACGCCGGCATTGGTAAAAATGTGGTTATTTCTGCCGGATGTACTATTGGAAATGATTCCATGATTTATCACAACACTGTTTTAATGGATAATGTAAAGATTGGAGAGAATTGTTTAATCTATCCTAATGTAACTATAAGAGAAAATTGCATACTTGGCAATAATGTAATAATTCATTCTAATACTGTAGTTGGATCAGATGGCTTCGGGTATATTCCAAACGAAAAAGGCGAGTATGAAAAAGTACCGCAAATTGGGAATGTAATTCTTGAAGATGATGTAGAACTCGGTTCCAACGTTTCAATTGACCGCGCAGCATTCGGCTCAACTCTAATTAAAAAAGGTGTTAAAATAGATAACCTTGTTCAGGTTGCTCACAATGTTGTAATTGGAGATAATACTGCAATTGCTGCTCAAACCGGAATTTCCGGCAGCACTAAAATCGGTAAACATTGTATGCTTGGCGGACAATCCGGATTTGTAGGACACATTGAAGTAGCCGATCAGGTAATTGTTGGTGCACAATCAGGCGTTTCAAAATCAATTGAAAAAGCCGGTAAGTACCGAGGGACACCTGCTCAGGATATGGCTCAGCAACTAAGGCTTGAAGCTCATATTCGAAACATTCCATCCTTAACAGAAAAAATTAAGAAATTAGAAGAAAAAATTGCATCTTTGGAACAGAAAATTTCTGAATTATTGGGATAGAAAGGATAATAATGTTAGAACTCCAAAGAACAATTGCAAAATCTGTTTCACTTTCTGGAACAGGTTTACATACCGGTACATCCTGCACAATGACCTTCAAACCCGCCCCAGAAAATCACGGAATAAAATTTGTCCGTATCGATCTTGGCGGCAAACCGGAAATACCCGCTAATGCAGATTATGTTGTAGATACATCACGCGGAACCACACTTGCATTAGGCGATGCAAAAGTGCATACAATTGAACATGTTCTTGCAGCTGTTGTCGGTTTACAAATAGATAATATTATTATTGAGTTAGATGGAATTGAACCTCCTATAGGTGATGGAAGCGCTATGTCTTATGTTACCAAATTATTGGAAGCCGGATTTGTAACCCAGGATGCACCAAAAGATTATTTAGTAATAGACGAAACAGTTTTGTACAGCGATGAAGCCCGCCAGGTTGATATTGTTGCACTTCCAATGAACAGTTACCGTATAACTATTATGGTAGATTACCAGAACCCAGCACTTGGCAGCCAGCACTCCGGTCTTTTTGATCTTGAAAAAGAATTTGTAACTGAATTTGCACCGGCAAGAACTTTCTGCTTTCTAAGTGAAGTTGAGATGCTTGCAGATCAAGGATTAATTAGAGGAGGAAATTTTGATAATGCCGTTGTAATTGTTGACCATGAAATTGATGAAATAGGATTAAAACGGTTAAAAGAAAAATTAAACATTAAAGAAAATGATGCTTTCATTTTAGTAATTGAT
>DYHC01000168.1 GCA_020724325.1 Melioribacter roseus | reverse complement strand
CTGACATGCCTTCTCTTCTAATTATTTCCTTAGCCCTCTGCGGGTCATAATTAATACCTGCTTTTACATCCCATTTTCTTAATAAATCAGGGACAGAGCCTGCTGCAAGCCTTCCCCTTCCCTCATAGAATGTTTCGAGAATTTTTTTCCTGTCTATTGCATAAGAAACTGCCTTTCTGAGATCCGGATTATTAAAGGGAGGCCTTGATGAATTCATGCCTAAATAGTAGGTATTAAGCCCTTCGAGGGACATTATGTATTTATTCCATTTTTTGTCGTTTTTAAATTTCGAATAAGCGGATGCAGGAAGGGAAATCACATCGATATTTCCAAGCTCAAATTCAGTAATGGTGGTAAGGTCTTCAGGAATAATTTTATAGACAATTCCCTTGACCTTTGCCTTTCTATCAAAGTAATTCTCATTTTTCTCAAGAACCAACTCCCTGTTGGGAAGCCATCTCTTTAAAACAAAAGGCCCTGTGCCTGAAGGATGGGATGAAAAATCGTTTTTCCATCTTTCAACTTCTTCTTTTGGAATTACATAGGCAGGTGTCATGGTGAGCATGCTTAAAAACGGTGAAAATGGCTTTCTGAGTTTAATCTCAAATGTATGGTCATTTATTACCCTGAAACCATTGACCTCTTTAGCCCCACCTTTCTGAAATTCCTTTGCACCTTCAACCTTATCAAAGACCCATGTATTTGGAGATTTTGTCTTGGGGTCTAAAATCCTCTCAAAGGAATATTTAAAATCATGGGACTCAACTTCACGGCCATTTGAAAATCTTACTCCTTTTTTGAGAAAAAACTTATATCTCAAGCCGTCCTTTGATATTTCCCATCTCTCTGCAATGTCTGGTACTATTTCGAGATTATCATTTAATTTGACAAGGCCATTAAAAAGCTTTGCAGCAATAGGAGCACTGGGAATATCCGTAATCAAAGCAGGGTCAAGTGCTATGGGATTTGCATTCAGCCTGTAATATATACACCCCTCAAGGCGGTCTGAGGATGTGCAGGATAGGAGAAAGGTTATTAAAGCACTACAGAAGAATAAGATGATATTCCGAATATTCACTTTTTCAGTTTCGTACAAATGCGTTGACGCTTATGGTAGTCAGTTTATACAGTATGATGCTCTTGAAAAAAATTTTTTATTTTCTCCTCGGCAAATGCTTGTGTAATTTTTTCCTGCTCCAACCTGATATTGTTTTGTCGTAAATAATTGTAAAGTTTTAGTTCTGATTCCGAAAGTTGTAGTAGAGCTTGGTTTGTCGCTGGTTTTCCTTTTCCACTTTTAAAGCAATCCAAAGTTTTTTCGTCCATCATTACTGCAATGGTATTTGGGAAATAAGTCCTGAGTTGATTTAGAATTTGAAACCCCTGTGCATCTATATCTCCCCAATAATAAAATTGTTTGCTCTTCAACCAGTCAATGTCTTTAAGATAGCTCACATTAAAACCGCCACCACTCCACATTGCAACTGTCTTTGCCAGGTAAGGAAGGGTAAGAAAATTCATGAGATTCTCTGCAACAAAAATATTGTCGCAATGACAGTAAAACTTATTAAACTCAGAAAGTGTTAATGAAATATCCGTTGCTGTTTCAACTGGAGCAAGTCGTTTGTCTAAAAATCTAATTCTTATTAACGGTTCTGCATATTTCAAATTGAATCGTTTTTCAAATTTCCGTTCATTTTGGTTTATTTTGTCAGGAATCAGAAATTCTAAAAGAGATCGGATCACACTTTCGTTCTCAGAAATATATTTGGTGTGGATGTCAATTGGTAATTGCCTGATATATAAATTAGGCTTCGGATTCGCTAAAAAATAATTGCACACTTTCAAGGTGTCAACCCAACTCTCATGCTCAATCAGTTTGATTGGGTTCACTTTAACCCATTCATTAAGTATAGGCAATTCTTGAATTATCAGAGAATAGTTTTTTAAAAATGTTTCGAATTCCTTTTCCTTTCCTGTTATTCGCAAATAATCACCAACGCTTTCAATGATAATTTTTTCGGGAACTTGTTGTTTACCGATTTTATCAAACTGCCTACTTCCTAAAATCAATTTGTAACCAAACCTTCTGTTTTCTTTTGAATAACTTTGCAACAAGTGAATAGAATCTTTGTACGCAGAAAGATTTTTCAAAATATCTTTAGAACTTATTTTACCGATTCTGTTTATTTCTTTCGGGAAATACAAAGTAGAGTTGCAAGCAGACAGTAACACATCTTTCCACCATCTTAAACATTGCTCTTGTATTTCCTTCGGAGTTATCATTAGTTGATTTCTGCTACCTGAATACCGTTGATAATTAAATTATGTAAATGCTTTTCAGCTTTGTATTCCTCGACTGAGAGATTTTGCAACTCGGAATTGTTGCCGTTTGTGTTGGATACATAATGAACAGAATTGATGTAGTTCTCAATGACATGGATCTTTTGCAGCGGTGTCACAATAAGTAATTGCAAATTCAATTTCTTGAAAAGTCCTAACCCGAACTGTGTACTCTCGTCATCGCCTCTGCCGAATGCTTCATCAATAACTACAAAGCGGAATGACTTGCTTCTCGGCTCTCCATAAGACAAGCCAAATTGATATGCTAAAGCAGAGGCAAGAATCGTGTACGCTAATTTTTCTTTCTGTCCGCCTGACTTGCCTGATGTTCCTGCATAAAACTCTTTTTCTAAATCCTTTTCACTAGCATTAAAGATAAACCAGTTCCTAACATCGGTTACTTTATTGGTCCATTCAATTTGTTTGTTGTCATTGCTACTGAAGCGGTCTAAAATTTTTTTTACCTGTGTAAATCTGTCTTCCGTGTAAGCATCACTTGTCCCCAGAATATTGCTATAACATTCTTTTAGTTCCTGCCGAAAATCCCTAATCTCTTTATCGGCATTCCTATCGTCTAACAACTTAATATAAGTTCCTTTGTTGAACTCAATTTCTTTCAGGTGCTTGTTGATTTCTTCAATTTTCTTTTTGATTGATTTGAAGTGATTATCCAGCTTACTGTCAAAAGCAACAATATCATTGATAGTGTTTTCATTCAACATTTTTTTGAATCGTTCTTCATGAGCTGGTAACCCATCAGTAATAATCTTCTCCAAAACCTTCAGATACTCCGCTCTCGCTTCAATTTCAACGCTCAACTCAAGTGATTCGGACGAATATTTGTCTTTAAACTCTTTCATCACTTGTGTAATATCTCCAACGGCTTTAACTAACTTTTCATTCAGTTTATCTTTCTCTCCGTTCTTGCCGATGAATTTTGCATTCAGTCCTTTAGCGACATCATCAACATTTTTGAAAGTGAGTTTTACGCCAATTATCAATTCATCAATTTTAGAACAATAAATTTCAACTTCATTTTGCAGTAAAGAATTTTTAGTAGTGTTGCAATTATCAATTTCCAATCTATAATTGTTGATATTTGTTTTTATTCCTCCTATTTCTTCTGACTTTGATTTTTGGTTTTGATCCAATGTATCAATTTCACTCACAATATCTGCACGTCGCTGTTGTAATGTTTTTAAAATATCATTGCTATTTTCTAAATCATCTCTCTCTTGCTGAAGTTCCGCAATTCGTTTTGCTTCGTCCTGCCAGTTTATCTCATTCCAATTTTTGTAACTGATTACTTGATTAAGTTTTGCTTGCAATGTTGTGTTGTTACTGATTTCAGTTTTTAGCTTCTCCAATAATTCATCAGCTTCTTTTTTCTCTTTTCGCAAATCATTCAAGTGCTTCTCGACTGCGAGTATTTTCCCCTTGTTGGTCCAACCCAAAACAAAATTTCTTCTGTCCCACAAGTCCCTGCGGTCATCTTTTGTGTGTCGCAGACTGCCTGTTTTAAATTGACCTTCTCTGGTTATTACATTGCTTTGCTTTTGGAATTCCTCAAGTGAAACACATCTTAAATTAAATCGCTTATATAGTTCGGCTTGCAACCATTCTTCAAAATGAATGTCGGGCTTAATATCAATTTTATTTACGACTGAATCGGGATCAATATCAGCTTGAAAATTACTTTGTTTGATATTCTGAGGCACTTTGAAATATTCAAATCTCATTCCTCGGTTCTTGTTATCTGTCAGCTTCCGCGCATTTACATACTGGCATATCTGCTTGTAATGCTTTTCAGGAACTAACATGCTAATGCCAAAACCTCTCAACAATCTTTCTAAAGCACCTTCCCAATCTTTTTCATCATCACTTACTTTTAGCAATTCACCGGCAAATGGAATTTCATCTTCTTTAATTTGTAGATCACTTGCCAACTGCTCACGAATGTTTAATATCTCCAAAGGAATTTGATTTACCCTGTTTTTGAGTGATTCCAATTCCTTACTTTCTAACTCTATACTTTCTTCAAGAAGCGTTTTCTTACCCGACAGTTTTCCGTGCTCTCCTAAAATTTCTTGCTGCCTTGCTTCTAAGTCAACAAGCTTTTGTTCTGCGGCCTTTAGATTTCTGTAAAAAGTTTGGTCAGTGTTTGCCGTATGTAAATCGCAAACGGAAGTAAGGGTAGTATACTGGTCGTACTTTTGTTTTTTGGTTTTCTTGTCTTTTTCCTTTTGCTCAATTTCATTTGCAATCTCTCTTAATCTTGCTCCTCCGTTGTTATCGATGTCCTGATTAATTTGATTTTCTGCCTTCCTTTTTGCTTTTAATTCATCTTCTATTCCTGCAAGTTGATTTGTTAGTTGATTCAATTTGCTTTCGCACAATTTTATTTCTTCTTGCAACAAATCAATTTTTTTTGAAGCGAAGTAGCTTGGAATTGATTGTACAATATTGTCAATCTCCTGAATTCTTTATTCGAATTCTTTGTAATTTTTGTTCAACTCAACCAACGGTTTCAGGATGTTTCTTTGCTTTCGTGCTTCCTGCACGGCAGCGTATGCTTTATTCAAATCATCAAAGCGTTTTTTGAGTTCATCAATTTGAGTTTTGATGTCAGTTCGTTCCAGCATTTGCTCTCTTACAAATGATGTCAGGCTACTAACCGATTTCATTGAAACCGTTTGATAAAACAAATCAATTGCCTTATCGGAATTCATCCCGAACAACTGACGAAACCTTTGACTGTATTGTGAAAAGTTGTCATCAAACAATTCAATGAAAGAATGTTCTTTCAATTTCTTTCTTAAAGCCTTTGCATCTT
>DYHC01000167.1:1319-5176 GCA_020724325.1 Melioribacter roseus | reverse complement strand
ACTCTACAAAAAAACATCTTTTACAAAAGTCATTTTTCACTTGAACCTTTACATTTTCACGAAACAATTACTTTTGAAAAAAATTCTCCCTAATAAGCTGTATGGAATTACAAGGAGTTTACTATAACATCTCCGCCGGTAGTTTTACATAGAATTGATTCACCGCCGCCATTGAATTCCCCTTTCAAACGACCTCTGGTCACTTTGTTAGCTTTGTAATTACTAAAATTACATTCGATGCTGCCGCCGGAAGTTTCAAAATCAACTGTTGCTTTTAGTATTGGAGGAAGAAATAGTTTTATATCTCCGCCCGATGTTGAAGCATATAATCCTTTGTTATCACCGGAGTAACTTATATCAATATCCCCGCCGGAAGTCTTTGCAGAAATTTTACCGTTGTTAATTTCGATATTTATATCACCGCCGGATGTTGAAGCAGTAATATCCCCGGTTGTTTCGTTCGCTTTAATATCACCGCCAGATGTTGAAACGTTAGAATTTCCGGAATGATTAAGAAGCGTAATATCTCCGCCCGACGTATGTACTTTTAATTCACCTATCGTGTTATGCAAATTGACATCTCCACCAGAAGTATCGAGTTTAAATTTACCTTTAACATTCCTGATGGAAATATCTCCACCGGATGTTTCGACATAACTGTTAAAATTTGCCGGCACCATTACTTCAATTCTAACACTATAGCCGCTGCCCCAGTTAAAGAACCACGTTCCTTCTTTTTTTGCAGTTACTTCAATACCTTCAGAAGTCCGCTCGATAGTAAATTTCATTTTATCCCCGGCTTTTCTGTTGCCAAATATTTTAACATAGACTTCTTCCTTATTCCAGCTATCAACTTTAATATCGGCGCCAGAGGCATCAACAAATAAAGATTCGCCTGATTTTGCATTCAGAGATTTTTCTTTAATAAGTTTTAAGTTATCTGCTAAAATATTTGTTGAAAAAAGTGAACCAAGAAAAAACAAAAAAATAATTAACAGTAACTTTTGGGAAGCCGGGTAATCATATGCTGATTTCATATTCATCCTCCTTAATTATTATTTAACTGCCATTTTAGACTTGTGGAGTTTTTAGAAAGTTACATGTATTTTGACCCAGTAATTAGGAAATTTGTTGTAAAGGTTTTCAAAAAAATTCATAAAAGGATTTTTTATAATGAGGAAATACTTCTTAACCCTGCTCTTTATTATTGCCGTCATTTTTGTCAATATAACATTTGCACAGAACCGGCTTAATTTCAATCAGTTCAGGTCGGAAACAGAAGATTTCTTAAAGCAGCCATCAAAATGGACCGGTAAAGATTGGAGTATAGTAGGATTAAGTGCAGCATCATCCTTATTGTTAATGCAGTTTGATGACGGTTTGCGGGATCAGATTCTTATGAGCAGAGAAAATATTTTCAATATGCCGGCAGAATTCGGAAGGATCTGGGGTGAGCCGTACAATACTATTTTAATTTGTGGTGTTAACGCTATATCTGGAGTTGTAAATAATATTTATATAAATAAGAAAATTGCTTTCGAAATTGCTCAGTCTGCAATTTACACCGGACTAACTACGCAGATATTAAAAATATTATTTGGAAGGTCGAGACCTTATAATAATGAAGGAGCTTTTAGTTTTTCACCGTTTAGTTTTTCTGATGATGAATGGGCATTACCATCCGGGCATACGAGTTTAGGATTTTCTTTATCAACTGTATTATCCGAAAATTCCAAAAGCGGATTTATGAAAGTAGTCTATTACTTGCCGGCTTTCTTAACTGCGTATTCAAGAGTTTATCAGGATAAACACTGGTTATCCGATGTATTTTTAGGCGCAGTAATCGGTTATACGATCGGGAAGTGGACAGTAAAGATTCATGAAAAAAATGAAGGACAGTTTAACCCCGTCCCTCAATTCAATTTTTACATTAAGTTCTGACTTCACAAAATCATTTTAACAAAAAACCATTTACAGATTTTTCAATTCCTGGGTCAGTTTTGCAACAGCATCTTTAGCGTCGCCGAAATACATAAGAGTATTCGGATAGAAAAATAATTCATTTTCAATTCCGGCATAACCAGCATTCATAGATCGTTTGTTTATTATTACCGTTTTGGAGTAATCCACATTTAGTATGGGCATTCCATAAATAGGGCTATTTTTATCGTTACGTGCAGCCGGATTAACAACATCATTTGCACCGATAATAAGCGAAATATCTGTATTAGGAAAATCGTCATTAATCTCTTCCATCGAAAGCATTTTATCGTAAGAAATCTGTGCTTCTGCCAGCAGAACATTCATATGACCGGGCATTCTACCAGCCACAGGATGAATTGCAAATCTTACTTTTTTCCCTTTTAATTCAAGTAAAGTGACTAAATCCCTTACCGCATGCTGCGCTTGAGCAACCGCCATTCCGTAACCGGGAACAACAATAATATTTTCTGCTGCATCAAAAATCATTGCAAGTTCTTCCGAATCAACTGATTTAACCTCACCTTTAGGTGAAGAATTAGAATTTGCATTACCGGTAGAACCGGCACTTTCCCATCCGCCTATAACTACATTAAGAAGCGAACGGTTCATTCCTTTGCACATAATTATTGTTAAAATAATTCCAGAAGCACCTACAAGAGCCCCGGCAATTATCAATTGATTATTTTGTAATACGAATCCTGTTGCTGAAGCAGCAAGTCCGGAGTAAGAATTTAAAAGTGAAATAGCAACCGGCATATCTGCGCCGCCAATTGGAAGCACGAGCAGCACACCAAGCACAAGCGATACAACTGCAATAGATATAACAAGCGCCTCTAATGTAGGATCGATAACAAAGAAAGCACCGGCAGTAATTAGTGATATGAACAAAACCACATTGATAGGATGCTGCCCTGGATACTTAACTACTTTCCCGGTAACAATTCCTTGTAATTTTCCGAACGCTATTAATGAGCCGGTAAAAGTAACAGCACCAATTATCAAGCTTAATACAATTGTAATATTTGTTGCATCATTAAAAGTCCACATCGGAAAATTCTTCATTTTGTAGTACTCTGATAGAGCCACAAGTAAAGAAGCACCTCCGCCAAAACCATTTAGCAGACCAACCATTTGAGGCATTCCGGTCATTGGCGTTTTGTATGCCATCAATACACCTATTATTCCGCCTACAACAAATCCAATAATTATCCATTCGAATGTTAGAACATGCCGATCGAGTAACGTTACTACTATTGCAATTAACATTCCAAGAGCAGCTAAAAAATTTCCACGTCTTGCTGTCTTAGGCGAACTTAATTTCTTAATTCCGAAAATGAAAAGTACCGAAGCAATTAGATATGAAACTTCTATAAGTATATTCATAGATCGGCTCACTTCTTTCTGAACATTTTTAACATTCGATCAGTAACCAGAAAACCGCCAACAACATTAATGGTAGCAAAGATCATTGCTGCTAATCCAAGTATTGTGCTGATTGTAAATTCCTCCAGCCCTGCACTTAAAATTGCCCCGACAATTGTAATCCCGGATATTGCGTTAGAACCCGACATCAATGGTGTATGTAATGTTGGGGGTACTTTGGTAATTAATTCGAAACCAACAAATATTGCCAGTACAAAAACATATATAAGCATTATTAAACCGATACTTTCCATTATGATACTCCTGAATTTATTTTAAGCAAAATTTTTAACTATGATCAGCTATTTTTTTTAATCATGATTATGAAAATGTCCGAGTGACTTTAGCAGAATTACTTTAACAGTTCCTTAGTTTTTTGATGAACCACTTCTCCGTTTCTAACAATCACAGCACTTTTAAAGATTTCATCATCCATATCAATAATAAAATTT
>DYHC01000167.1:0-1309 GCA_020724325.1 Melioribacter roseus | reverse complement strand
TCCATTGAGGGCAGAATATTCAATTAAGCTAAGAAGGTTCTTTGAATACATTTCACTTGCGTTAAAAGGGACCAGACTTGGGAGGTTAGTTTCGCCAATAATAGTTATGCCATGTTTCACAAGGGTCTTTCCTTTTTCGCTCAACTCGCAGTTGCCTCCAAATTCCGCAGCCATATCAAGAACCACTGAGCCGGGTTTCATATTTTTAACCATTTCTTCAGTAACCAGTACAGGAGCTTTTTTACCGGGGATTAAGGCAGTTGTTATTACAATATCGGCTTCAATTATGTGCTTGAATATTAATTCTTTTTGTTTGCTTAAAAACTGATCCGATTGTTCTTTAGCATAACCGCTGGAATCTTGCATAGATTGATCAGTAGGCAAATCAATAAATTTGCCGCCAAGACTTTGAACTTCTTCTTTTACCTGCGGACGTACATCAGAAACAACCACAACAGCACCAAGACGTTTTGCAGTGCCGAGGGCAGACAGTCCGGCAACTCCTGCACCCATAATCAATACTTTAGATGGTGATATAGTTCCGGCTGCAGTCATCATTAAAGGAAATATTTTGTTTAAGTGATTAGCTGCAAGAATAACACTTTTATAACCGGCTAAATTTGCCTGAGAGCTTAAAGCATCCATCCTTTGAGCAAGTGTTGTTCGCGGAATTGCATCCATAGAAATAATATTTATACCAAGTTCTGCCGCTTTCTTTGCAAGTTCAGGATGATAAAGAGGATATAAGAAACAAATCAGCAGTGCATCTTTTTTCATCAAATCTAATTCGTTCTTTTTAATGATATTATGTTCTACAGGTCTTTGAACTTTCAAGACAATATCGCTTAACTGATAAAGTTTTTGAACGTCATCTAAAATTTCTGCGCCGGCGTTAGAATACTTTTCGTTCGTAAATCCTGCATTTAGCCCGGCATCTTTTTCTATCAAAACTCTAAATCCCTTCTTAATCAATTTTGAGGCAGCATCGGGAATGCACGCCACACGTTTCTCGCTTTCAATTATTTCTTTTGGTATTCCGATAACCATTCACAAAACTCCTTATTTTATTTGGGTATTAGATTGGTTGTCATTCAAAAAGATTCTGCATCTCATTACCAAAGATATTAATTTGATTTGAAATAACAGTTTTTTTAAATGATTTTTTTATGAAATGAATTCGAAGAGATTAATGGCGGGTTCGAGTTCCTAAAGGGCATCTCGAAAAACTATTTTTAGGTAAATAGAACGCTGATGAACACGGACTTGTCCGCCGTTCTATGGCGGATAAAACTGATTTCCGCAGATTGCA
>DYHC01000166.1 GCA_020724325.1 Melioribacter roseus | reverse complement strand
ATAGAATCTTCCGAGCCGCTCTTAGCAAGAATATAATTTCTAAAAGCATCTGCAGTTTTCTTATCGAATAAATTTCCAGTTTCAACAAAAGCGTCAAATGCGTCGGCATCCAGAACCGCTGCCCAAATGTAACTGTAATAACCGGCAGCGTAACCGCCAAGTATATGACCAAAGTTTGTGCTCTGGTAGCGCGATTCAATTTCTGGCATCAATCCGATTTTCTTATAAACATTTTTTTCGAATTCAATTACATCTTGTTCTTTGTTATCTGTAAGCATATGCCAATCCATATCTAGAAAAGAGGCGGCTAAATATTCTACAGTTTCAAATCCCTGATTGAATAATCTGGAATTGACTATTTTCTGAATTAATTGATCAGGAATTACTTCACCTGTTTTATAATGGCGTGCATACATTTTAAGAACCTCCGGCTCAAGAGCCCAGTTTTCCATTATTTGCGAAGGGAGTTCAACAAAATCTCTTGGAGTATTTCTTCCACCCGGGTAATCGTAATTAGAGAAAAGGGAATTCAATCCATGACCAAGTTCGTGGAACAACGTATTTACTTCGTCAATGCTCATCAATGCGGGTTTATCTGCGGTTGGTTTAGAAAAGTTGCCAACGTTGTAAACAAGAGGTGTAATAAAATTGCCGTCGATATTGCGCTGTCCTCTAAATCCGCTTGACCATGCGCCGCTTCTTTTACCATCGCGTGGATAATAATCGCTGTAAAAAATTCCTATATGCTTTCCATTAGCTTCTTGAACTTCGAATACTTCAACATCGGGATGATATACTTCAATATCATTCCGTTTGATAAATACAATTCCATATAACTTTGATGCAACTTCGAAAGCGCCGGCACGGACATTCTCCATTTTAAAATACGGGCGGAGCATCGATTCATCCAGGTCGTATTTCTCCTTTTTAACTTTTTCTGCATAATACCACCAATCCCATGCAGCTAATTTAAAATTGCCTTCTTCTTTGTCTATTAATTTTTGAATATCTGCGGCTTCCATTTTTGCTCGCTTAATTGCCGGAGTCCAAAGATCATTTAAGAACTTATAAACATTATCAGGATTTTTTGCCATGTTACGTTCAAGAACAAAGTCGGCAAAAGTTTTATATCCAAGCAGATTTGCTCTATCAACACGCAGAGAAGCAACGCGGGCAACAATTTTTTTGTTATCGAATTCATTGTTATTATTGCCGCGGTTTATATATGCTTTAAATATAATTTCTCTTAAATCGCGTTTCTGAGAATATTGAAGAAAAGGAATAAAACTTGGTTTCTGTAATGAGAACGCCCATTTACCTTCCATATTTTTAGATTTAGCAAGTTCCGCTGCTGCGTTAATAACGTCTTGCGGCAATCCGGCAAGATCTTCTTGCTTATCAATTACAAGTGCAATTGCATTAGTTTCTTTAAGAGCATTTTCGCTGAATTTTAAGCCGAGTAGAGAAAGCTGCTGGTTAATTTGCCTCAATTTTTCTTTGCCGGCATCGTCAAGTTCTGCGCCGCTTCTAACCGCATTTGCATAATAATTCTCGATAACATTTTTTTCAACTTCGGTTAGTTTATCTTTATCCATATAAACGGCTTTGATTCTCGCAAAGAGCTTGTCGTTGAGTGCTATATCGTCGCGGTGTTTTGATAGCATTGGAGTTGTAACACGTGCAATTTTTTGAATTTCGTCTGTAGTATTTGCACCGTTAAGCGCTCCGAATACCCGGTTTACTCTTCCAAGTAATTCGCCGGATTTTTCGAGAGGAATAATTGTGTTCTTGAATGTAGGTTTTTCCGGAGTATTGATAATTGCATCAATCTCCAATTTTTCAATCCGGATTCCTTCTTCAATTGCCGGAAGAAAATGTTCTACTTTAATTTCGTTGAAAGGAGGAGTTTCATAGGGTGTTTTCCATTCTTTGAAGAACGGATTGCTGTTATTCTTATTCTGAGAAATAATCATAGTTGTGTTAAGTAATAATAGAGTGAATAGTAGAGTTAATTTAGATTTCATGACGTCCTCTTTGTTTCATTTATCAAATGATTTTAATTCTATAACTGATTTTTTATAAGGTCTCTCAATCCATTGATAAATAGAGCCGAATCATTTAGTCCTTTCATTACAATATAATTTTCAACACCACACTTTTCAGCAATGTGACGGTATTCTATCTCAAGTTCAAACAGAGTTTCGATATGATCCGAAACAAAACTTATCGGTATTATAAGCAAATGCTTTACGCCTTTACTTGCGAGATCTTCAATCATTGTATCTGTTGCGGGTTCAAGCCATTTCATAGGCCCAACTTTACTTTGATAACACAAATGATGCTTAAGAGAATAGTTCCGCTGCTTTATTACAGCTTCAACTGTTTCTTTAATTTGATTACTATACGGATCTCCCTTTTTTACTAAGCTAACAGGTGTACCATGGGCACTGAAAACGAAATGGACTTCGGTTCGCACATTTTCAGGAAATTCTAAAAGTGCTTCATCAATACGCTGGTTGATTGCAGATATGTAAGCAGGATCAACATGATAGCTATTAATAAAAATCAATTTCGATTTCTCGCCATTGTATTTTCTGTTCCACTCATTGAAAGACGATCCTGTTGTTGTTGTTGAAAAATGAGGGTAGAGCGGAAGAAGAATTATTTTATCATAATTACCGGATTCAATTTTTTTTATTGTGGCTCCGGTTAAAGGCTGCCAGTAACGCATGGCTATAAATACATCTGCGCGCGGATTAATTTTTTTTAGTTCTATCTCAAGTTTTTTTCTCTGAATTTCGGTCCATTCATTTATTGGTGATTTGCCGCCTATCAGCTTATACTCCTCAATAACTTTTGGAGCGCGTCTATTTGAAATTAGTTTTGCAAATATTTTTTGCCCGAATGGGAGCTTAAAAATATCCGGATCGCAGAATAGATTATATAAAAATGGTTCAACAGATTCTAAGGAATCAGGCCCGCCAAGATTAAGAAGCACAACCGCAGTCTTACTCAATAGATAATCCTTTCTATTAAAATACACGGCAAAGTTAAGGAATTTCATCTAAGAATTTTAGTCAAAATGAAAGTTTCAATACTCTTCTATTGTTACTTTGCTTCTCTCTCATATAACAATATTGAGTTATTCTTCCTATTTAGTTAATTAAGTCAATAATCGAAAAAGTATAATTCTGTTTTAATAATGACTTCACACAGTTAAGATGGAATTGATGAATTGGTTAAGAAGTACACTGAAAGATATTATAACAAATTTTTTTACTTCAACTTGTGGGCGATGTAAAGCTGCAAAATATATCGTGATTATTGCATGTTTTTTGTTGAATTATAGATTTATCTTGCAGTCAGCAATCAGGAGAATTTATGAAAAAGTATTTATCGCTGGTTCTATTAATTTCATTGGCATTAATAAATGTTGCATGTTCGGAAGAACCTGCAAGCATTAGAGTAAAGAATGAAAGAACGAACAAAGCAAATGTTCAGATTAAACAAGCAGATGGCAACACAATTAATATTAATGACGTATCCGGAGGAGCAACATCGCCATACAGAAATGTTGTTGAAGGGGCAACAATTGCTAATGCTGTAATTCAAAACGAACAAAATTCACCCTCGGCTTCCTTTACAACAACTACCAATAGAAATTATACTATAGTAATTACTTCTACAAATCCTCCAACATTAAGAATTGATTCACAGGACAAGTAATTAAGTGCAGGTGATGTAGTTAAGTAGCCGTGTAATCTAAACGGTTTTGGAATATTTTGCTTTATCGGCATTTTGTTCTATGTACCAATCGAAACAGATTGCAATGTTTCTGATTAGCAACCTGCCCATCTCAGTTACAATAATTTTTCTATCGCGTATTTGAACCAGGTTATCCTCAATAAATTCTTTTAAGCTATCCAGACCAGATGAGAAATATTTTTCAAATTCAATATTGTATTTCTTTTCGACATCACTAAAATCGAGTTCAAAGTCGCACATAATTTTTGTTATTACGTATCTTCTAAGAATATCGTCATCACTCAAGTAATAACCGCGTTCAATTGGCAGACTATTTTCATTAAGCATGTTATAGTATTCAATTTCTTTTTTAGTGTTCTGGGCATAACATTTTCCAATCTGGCTTATACTGGTAATTCCAAATCCCAAAAGATCAGCGCCGGCATGCGTGCTGTATCCCTGAAAATTACGATAGAGTTTTTTATCGTGTAAAGCAATTGCAAGCTCATCATTCGGTTTTGCAAAATGATCCATTCCAATAAATAGATACCCGGCGCTTGTTAATTTTTCGATGGTCATTTTTAGAATCTGAAGTTTCTCTTCCGGTACTGGTAAATCTTCCGGATTAATAAGCGCCATGTGTTTTTTCAACCATGGAACGTGAGCATAGTTAAAAACTGCAATTCGATCCGGGGAAATATCGATAATTGCATCTACTGTTTTTGAAAATGATTTCACAGTTTGAAATGGCAATCCGTAAATTAGATCCAGGTTAATACTCTGGAATTTCAATTCCCTTAACCAATCAACAATCTGTCTTGTCATGTCTTCCGGCTGGATTCTGTTAACCGCTTTCTGTACATTTTCATCGAAATCCTGAACTCCCATGCTTATCCTGTTGAACCCGCTGTTGGATAGTGCTTCAAGGTGTTCTTTTGTTAAACCGCGCGGATCTATTTCACACCCCTGTTCTGCTTCTACGAAAAATGTAAAGTTATTGTTGATGTACTTTTTTAGGTCGTTTATCTCATCCGGATTTAGGTGCGTAGGTGTACCGCCGCCCCAATGGAGCTGAACTACCTGGCGTCCCTCAATTATATATGAACGGAGAAGATCTATTTCGTTCTTAACATAATTTATATACTCTTTAATTCTCTCGCGGTTACGAGTAATAATCATATTACATCCGCAGAAGTAACAGAGTGTGTCGCAAAAGGGAATATGAAAGTAGAGCGAAAGGTGAGGTGGATTTTTCTGATTGTTTGTGCGAATTACTTCGTCAAGATATTTTTCTGCCGTGAATGAATTGTTAAATTGCGGTGCCGTAGGATAGCTTGTGTATCTTGGACCGGGTTTATCGTATTTTTTTATAAGTTCTAAATCGATGTTCAACATAAGTTGCCTATTTAAAGTAATGAATCGCTTCGCTCAATGAAAG
>DYHC01000165.1 GCA_020724325.1 Melioribacter roseus | reverse complement strand
CACAAGAGCGGATTATTGCGCTAACATTGTGAGAATCGTAGATATTTTCTAGAACAATTGAAAGAGAAAATTGTCTTGCGCCGGCTGCTCTCATAATTTTTTGAAGTCTTTTCCCGGTAAGAAATTTACGCATATCACTTATCGAAAATAATTTTATATATTTTTCTTGAACCTTCCTTACGAGCAAGATCAACTTTTATTTTGAAATTGGAATCAACCTGAATATAGAACCGGAACAATTCGAGCGTTTTGGATATTGCATCATCTTCATTATGCGCCCAGCATTCGCATCCTTTTATAGAAGGTATTTCGGCAGAATAGCCGTCATCGGACTGCAAAACAATTAAATCAAGCACCACTAATAGCCACCTGCAGCAGATTTTTCGCCTTTAACAATCTTAACACTTGCGCTGGCACCAATTCTATCTGCACCGCTTTCAATCATCAATTTGGCATCTTCTGCTGTTCTAATTCCGCCAGAAGCTTTTACACCTACAGCAGAACCAACTACATACCTCATTAATGCAACATCCCCGGCAGTTGCACCGCCCGTGCTAAACCCTGTAGATGTTTTAACAAAATCTGCTTTTGCCTCCTTACTAAGCAGACATGCTTTTATTTTTTCTTCGTCGGTTAATAGTGCCGTCTCCAAAATTACTTTGCAAACTGCATTATGTCTTTTAGCAGAAAGGACTACCTGATTTATATCATGGAAAATATAATCGTAATTTTTTTGTTTGAGCATTCCTATATTAATCACCATATCAATTTCCTGAGCACCGCTATTCAATGCCTGTTCTGCTTCAGCTTTTTTTATTTCGGTTGTTGTTGCGCCAAGCGGAAATCCTATTACGGTGCAAACCTTTACTGAGCTTCCTCTTAGCAATTCTTTACACATTGAAACGTAACATGGATTTACACAAACCGAAACAAAATTATAAGTTTTTGCCTCTTCACAAAGTTTTTTTATTTCGTCTGGAGTAGCTTCAGGTTTTAGAAGTGTATGGTCAATCATACGTGCTACATTTGTATCTACAAGCTCATTCCCAATTCCTAAACCAGCAGCAATTCTATCTGCTCCATTACTTATAATATTCTTTACTGCAGCCGGTTGATCTACAACATTTCTTTCCCAGCCGAGGCATGAACCGCTCTTGCAATAAAAATCCTGTAATGATTTTTCTATAAATACCTGGCTTACTACCTTATCGATAATAGATGCGTCCATTTTAATTTCCTGATTGAAAATTTAGATATGCTTGATATGTATTTTTTAACAGCATTGCAATTGTCATTAATCCAACACCTCCCGGCACAGGAGTAATAAAAGAAGCTTTATCCTTAACGCTGGCAAAATCAACATCGCCTACAATTCTATATCCTTTACTGCAAGTTGTATCTTCAATGCGGTTTATTCCAACATCAATTATAACAACGCCTTCTTTAACCATTCCGCTATTAATAAAATTCGGTTTACCAATAGCTGCAATAAGAATATCTGCACTTTTTGTGAATTGAGAAATGTCTTTAACCGCACTATGACAAACAGTAACTATTGCATTTGCACCTTCTTTTTTCTGAACCAAAATATTAGCAACCGGCTTACCAACTATATTGCTGCGACCAACAACCACAACATGTCTGCCTGATGTTGGTATTTTATAACGCTTCAAGAGTTCTACTATTCCGTATGGAGTACACGGATAAAACGAATTATTGCCCGTAACAAGTTTACCAACATTTACCGGGTGAAAACCATCAACATCTTTTTTAAAGTCTATTGATTCAATAACTTTCTGTTCATTAATATGATTTGGTAAAGGAAGCTGCACTAATATTCCGTGGTAATTATTGTCATGGTTGTATTGCTCTATCAGATCGAGTAGTTCGCTATCTGATATATTTGATGATAACTTTTCAATTTTAGAGTGCATTCCTATTTCGATACACGATTTGCTCTTTGAATTTACATACAATTGTGATGCAGGGCTATCGCCTACCAGAATAGTAACCAAGCCCGGAATAGATTTGCCTTCTTGTTTCAAAGAATTGATTTTTTCTTTCAGTTCTTCTTTAATTTCTTGGGCTATTTTTTTACCGTCAATTAAAGTTGCCATAAAATTCTATAAAGTTATTCTCCGTTCACTTAAATTTTTTTGTCGAACTCTGGTAAAAAGATTCTTTCTACTTCCGATGCTTTTCCCGTTTCAGTATCAACTTTAACAAACAATCCGCAAAGGTGAACATTATCTACAGCCGTTTGATATTTTTGCGGTGTCTGATATAAGAATCGGTTTATTGCTGCATCTGTTTTCATCCCGATTACAGAATCATAAGGACCGGTCATTCCGCAATCTGTAATGTAAGCAGTACCATTTGGGAAAATTCTTTCATCAGAAGTCTGAACATGAGTATGCGTTCCAATAACAGCAGAGACTTTTCCGTCTATATAATTAACAAATGCAAGTTTTTCTGCTGTTGCCTCTGCATGAAAATCGATTAAAATAACTTTTGTTTCCTGCTTAAGTTTTGGGATTACCCAGTCCGCTGTTCTGAAAGGGCAATCAATCGGAGACATATAAGCTCTGCCTTGCAAATTTACAACAGCTATTTTACCTTTAGAGCTATCGACATAACAGTAGCCGTTTCCAATAGTTCCTTTGGGATAGTTTAATGGACGAATAACGCGTGGTTCCTTTTTTAGATATTCTTGTGATTGATGTTTATCCCAAGTATGATTACCGCCGGTAATTGCATTTACACCAATATCAAAAAGCTGTTTGGCTTCTTTATCGGTACATCCCTTTCCATCGGATAAATTTTCTCCATTTACAATTGTTACATCAGCCCTGTATTTCTTTTGCAATCCGGGAAGCCACATCTGAACAATGTTTAATCCCGGCTGACCAATAATGTCGCCAATAAAAAGTAAATTTATATTCATTTCTGTTTCTCTTTAATTGAAATATATTGAAAATAGCCCGAATAATGAAACTAACTGCATCATTACTTATAACTAAAGACTTCTAAAAAATTTCGCTTTTCATTGCGATCAAGATTTATCGGTGGAATTCAAACCTAAACCTTGAAGGTCAAGCGTTGTTATTTGATACCCTGATGACCTTCAAGGTTGTTGATTCTTCAGTCATACCGACTGTGTCGGTATTACTTCAGAATGACAATGTAGAAATTGTCCTGTCATTCTGAACAGAACGAAGTGAGGCGAAGAATCTGTTCGTAGTTCCTCAGTCACTTCGTTCTTTCGGAATAGCATTTCTCAGTCCCCCGACAAGTCGGGATCCTTTGAAATAGCATTTCTCAGTCGCTCCGCTCCTTCGAAATACCACTTCTAAATTTATTAGAGGTTTCTATTCATAATTTTTTAGAAGTTCCAAATAATAAGATTATTCTATTTTGTTTAAATTTAGGTTATGAAAAAGAAATCATCTAACCGTGGAAAAACCTTAAAAGAACTTCCTTTTGAAGAGGAAGAATACTCTGTCTTCGATTTCGAAACTACGGGCACTTCTGCAAGAACTGAAAAAGTTATTGAAATCGGTATCACAAAAATAAGGAAGGGTAAAGTTGTAGATACATATCAAACATATATTAATCCGGGCAGATTAGTACCATACAATATTACATTGCTAACCGGAATTACGAATGAAGATGTAAAATACGCTCCTTATTTTGATGAAGTAATAAATGATATAAAAGAATTCATTGGTAGTTCTGTACTTGTTGCACACAATCTAAGTTTCGATTACTCATTTCTAAAAAGTGAATGCGAACAATCAAGAATCGATTTGCCGGAAAACTCAGCTATCTGCACTTTGAAGTTAGCCAAAAGGATTTATCCGCATTTACCAAGCCGGTCGCTGGGTAATTTATCAAAGTCACTTAAGATCAGGCACAGGAATGTTCATAGAGGACTTGGTGATTCAACCGCAGCTGCTAAAATTTTTCTTAAAATGTTTAAGACATTGCGAGAGGATTATAGCATAGATACAATAAGCGATCTTATTCATTTCCAGAACATCCCTTCAGGAGCACCTTTCAAGATGAATAAGAAAAAATTAGCCGAGGATTATTCTTCGGTTCCCGATGATCCGGGTATTTATTTTTTTAGAGATTCAAATGGCAATACAATTTATATTGGTAAAGCAAAATCACTTAAACAGAGAGTCGGTAATTATTTTACCAGCAATACACCGCGAAAGACAAAAAAAATTGTTCAGAAAGCGCATAGATTAGAATATTATATAACGAATACAGAACTGACCGCACTTCTTGTTGAAGCTGAATTGATTAAAATAAACGGTCCAAAGTACAACACCTTGCTGAAAAAATATTCTAATAACTATTTTCTTATGGTAAACAATTTGACTTCGTTTCCTACTGTTGAAAGAGTGACCTCATTCGATTTTAACGGTAATGATTATTATGGCCCGTATCCCAACCGCGAGACAGCAATTGCAATCAAAGAAATTATCGATAAAACTTTTCAAATACGCGAGTGTAACGAGAAAGATTTCTTGAAAGGAAAGAAATGTTATCTGGCAGATATTGAAAGATGTTTTGCCCCGTGCATCTATAAATCTATAAAGGAGAAGTATCTTGATGAGCTGATTAAAGTACATAATTTCCTTAGCGGTTCTAACCAATCTGCCGTTAACCGTTTACTAAACAAAATGAAAATATTAAGTGAGCACAAAAAATATGAAGAAGCCGCATCCACAAGGGACCTAATAAACACAGTTCTTAAGCAGCTTAACAAAGCTACAATACTATCCGAGCCGATCAATAAAGCGAACGTATTAATTGAAGTTTCAGGTGTAAAAGAAAATGATTACCTGCTACTTTTAGAAGGTAAGATGTTTATAAAAAACTATGATAATTCCATTAGTTTTGAAGAAGTACTGCAAAATTATTTTGCTGGAACAATACAATTATTTAAGGAGCTTACAGATAAAGATCTTGAGAGATTAAAAATTGCACTTTCCTGGCTTGTTAAGAACAAAGGTAAAATTAAGGTACATTATCTAAAGAATTACGGAAGCATCGAAGAAATTGCAAATGAATTTATTTTTATAAACAAAGCAAAGCGGGACTATCAATTACAGGAATAACACATTATGGAACGATAAATTTTGAAAGGAAAAACCGAATGACATAACCTGTTATTAAAATTAGACTCAAATACATAAAAACTGCTTTTATTGATTCAGTTGTTA
>DYHC01000164.1 GCA_020724325.1 Melioribacter roseus | reverse complement strand
AGATAATTTACACTAAAGACGAGGTGATATAAATTGCCAGTTCGTTTATATCATCAAAACATTTTATCAATCCGTTTTTTCTTCCTTCTTTTTTAATCTGAATCTCCATTATCTCTACAATATCTTTCCACATTTTGCTATGACACGCAAAGGGTTTATCCAAAATCATTTTTTTATTCATATACTCCCATACTAAGGAAAGTTCAACAAGGGTTCCCGTTCCGCCTTGAAGGACAACATAAGCATCGCCAATTTCCAGAAGATTGCCAAGCCGTTCGAACAATGTATGGCATTTAATTTCGCGGTTAATATATTTACTTGGAGTTAAATTGTAGAAATCCAGAGTTACACCAATTGCTTCGGCTCCATTTTCGCTGGCACCTTTAGAGACTGCATCCATAATACCCTGAAAACCGCCCGAGCAGACATTCAAATTTGCCTCAGCAAATTTTTTACCGAGCTGATAAGCAATCTCGTATTCAGCATCGCCCGGCTTTGGCAAAGAACTTCCGAATACAGTTACATACTTTTTTTTCATATTATTTTAATACCGGTTTACCGGCATCTATCCATGCTGAATAGATTAATGAAGCGGTTCGGTTGGCGCCAAGACTAACCCTGTTAAACGTTACATGTTTTGTCTTAAACCAGAACAACCTGTAAAAATTTTCATTATAATTCTTATCGGATTTTTCATACGCGAATTTATCAGCAGCAAGTATCATATCATTATAACTGTTAGATTCTGCAACGTAATTGAAAATATAGGCAGAAATATCGCTCACATATTGAATTGGAATAGAATAATAATTGTATTCTATTTCTTCTACATTTTTATCGAACATGTCGCTTTCGTATCTAAAGTGTACACCTTTCTGATTAGTCATTTCACCGTTATAATTTAATGTTGTGTGCTGCGGTTGATGTCCGTCTTCAACGTAATGAGAAATATCCGCAGCATAAAGAATAATTTTCTCTTTATCGTTCTTCTTAAAAGCATCGACAAGGTTAGAATAGGTAGACATTGTAGCCCAGGGTAACACGCCCATTTCAGTTACAGTTTTTTCACCGTAGATTTTTGAGAGTTCATCATAAGATGTAATCATGTTTCCATTAACAAATTCTTCATAATAATCGATATCTATGAAATGTTTCGGGTATTCGTCCTTAACGTCTTTCTTACGTTTATCAGCGTCGGTTGAATGCTCTACAATAGCATTTTTTATTTCATCAGATAAATTCATTTCTGCCGGAAGCGACTTCATTGCATATTTAGTAATCAATTTATGACCTTTTTCGCCCCATCCTAACAATGCAGCTGGAATTAAAACCAGAACAATAATTTTTCTTAAAAATCTCATTAATTATTCTCCCATAAATTGTGTAATAATTTTTCTAGTTCTCTGTCGGTTATCAAAATCAATTAGAACTATTTGCTGCCAAGTACCAAGAAGTAATTTAGCATCTGTGAATGGAACCGTTAAGGATGCACCTTGCAATGAAGCCCTTACATGAGCATAACCGTTTGCATCGTGCCATGTTTCGTCGTGATAATATTTTGACCCGGATGGAATGATACGCTCGAAAAAGTCGGGATAATCCTTTAATAATCCAGGTTCATATTCTATAGTGGTTATTCCCGCTGTTGCGCCCGGTGCAAATACTAATACGTTTCCATTCCTCAGTCCGGTTTCTTTCAACCTGGACTGGACCTCATCGGTTATATCAATAATATCGGTATTACCTTTTGAGTGAACATTAAATGATAGTGTTTTAATTTGCAATTTCTGCCTTGCAGGTAATTTTAAAAAACATTACTTAGTAACCTCAGAAAAATATCGCTCTTCATTTCGACCCATGCAAAGCGGGATTCGCAATAAAACTTCTCAGTCGCTTTGCTCTTCGAAGTGACTCTTCTCATCCCGCTTTGCGGGATTCGAAATAACATTTCTGAATTTTTCAGAAATCTAATTTAGTTACGCCTGTTATACTAATCGGAATATTTATCAATAAACAGAAAATTGTAAAGTAAAGTTTAACAGATCCGGTAGGCTAAAATATCAAAAAAATTATTTAGAAGAATTCAGCCACTGATCGATAGTAAGCTTTAGAAAATGAATATTAATCGGCTTTGCGATATAATCATCCATTCCGGCAGCAAGACATTTTTCTCTATCTTTCATACTGGAATGTGCAGTTACAGCAATAACAGGAATTTTACCATTTTGACCGTTCAGCTCTCTAATTTTACGTGTTGCTGTTATTCCGTCCATATCGGTCATTTCAATATCCATTAGAACCACGTCAAATGTACCGGTTTTAACGGCTTCAATAGCATCATATCCGTTTGATACAGCATCAACGTCGTATCCAACTTCTTTTAAGATTTTCATCTCAAGATTTTGACTTATCGGATTATCCTCAACAAGAAGAATTTTCTTTTTCAGTCCGTTTTCAAATTTATGCTCGCCGGTTTTAGGCGACCTATCTTGTTCTGCCTCCACAGTATCTGCTAAAACATCAATTTCATCTACAACACTTTTCGAGGCAGAATCCGGCTGGGTTTTAAGCTTAATAACAAAAGTAAATTTACTGCCCACACCAATTTTACTTTCTACCTTTATATCCCCGCCCATCAGTTTAATAAATTCCTTAGATATAACGAGTCCAAGACCCGTGCCTTCTTTTTTGCCTTTCTTGCTTTTAACCTGCACATAAGGTTCGAACAACATGGGGATCTTTTCACTTGGTATTCCGTGCCCGGTATCTTCAATTGTTGTTGTCAGTTCAATAGCCGATGAAGATTTTGTAGTAACACGTGAGGCAATAATAACTTTTCCTTCGTCAGTATATTTAACTGCATTGCTTAACAGGTTCAATACTATTTGGCGGAATCGTGTAGGGTCTCCGTAAACAGTCTGCGGAACTTCTTCTTTAATATTTTCTTCAATTGTAATCCCTTTCTGCTTTGCAGCCTGAGTAATAATTGATACAGCTTTATGAACCTCTTCGCGGACACTAAATTCAACATCGTCAAGGTCCATTTTACCAGCTTCTATTTTGGAGATATCCAAAATATTATTAATGATATCGAGAAGAGTCTGGGCTGCTAAACGTGCATCGCGCGAAAAGTTTTTTAATTCTTCCTTGCTCTCAAATAAATCATTTTCTATCAATGTTAAAAATCCCATTACAGAATTCATTGGGGTTCTAACTTCATGACTCATGTTGGCAAGAAACTTGGATTTGAAATTACTTTCCTGTTGAGCTTTTTTAGCACTTATATCGGCTTTCATTTTTTCTTCTCTAAGTGCTTCAAGTGCTTTCTGCTTTTCGTTTTCTGCCTGAACCTGTTGTGTTATATCTTGAATACTTCCTTCATAATATGTAGAACCGTCCTCATTTAGATTAACACGTACATTTAGTCTAACGGTTATTTCGCTCCCGTCTTTTTTCTTAAACTGAACCCTGTAATTCTTAACCTTGCCCTGTTTATCTAAAAGTTTGTTTAATAATTCCCAGTCGCTTTCACGAATAAAGAAATCCTTTATGAAATTAAGTTTTAGTATTTCCTCATCAGCAGAGTACCCCAGCAATTTTACGAACGCAGGATTAACAATTAATAGATTTCCTTTGGGCAGTACCTGAAAAATGCCTTCGGCAGAATTATCAAAAATATTTCTGTACTTTCTTTCCGATAACGAAACTTCGAAACCTTTAGTAAACGCATCCAAACGTAACCTGGAATTAATATAGCTTGCAATTATTGCCATAATACTGATAATGAGAACCAGAATTACTGATTCGATCATATTTGGAAGAATAAAAATTTCACGGCTGCTAAGTATAATTGAAACAGCAAAAACAACATTATAATAAATGGCAACTATTATCTGGTTGGTAACTTCCCAGCTCAGAAACAATGCCGCAATAAAAATTATTAAGCTTATTAAGTGAGAATTAAATATCAGCGTTTTCGGAATTAAATAGATCATTACTCCAAACGACACGATAATAGATAACAGAAGAAAATGAATAAGCAAAACGGAAAATTTCTTACCGAACTTTGTGTTAGATATTAACAGGATAAAAAAAGCAATTAGTATGGAAGTAAGCCGCGAAGAATAAATCTGGACACTGTGCTGTGCAAAGTATCTTACTTCAAGTACGAGTGCAAGAATTCCGGATGCAGAAGTAAAATAAGCTAACGACCTTAAAGGGGAGATTAATTGCTTCTTATTCTCTTCTTTAATGAATTCCTGGAGTTTATGCTCGTAGGTCTTGGTTAATAATCTAGTATTCGGGCTATTGTTTATCACGGTATATTATATTCATTTGTTAGAACATTTCTTGCAATGAAATTTTGAAATACTGCAATTAGTAACTAATTTAATGTCGTTTCCAATATTATTTTCGAAAATAAACAACTTTTGTTAAACGACAACAGATTAAATACTCATTTTTTACAAAATAATCAAAGAATTTTCTATGCTTGATGTTTTGAATCAAATAGACCTTTCGATTTTTTACTTTATAAATCACAATCTGTCCACGCCTTTCTTAGACAAGTTCTTTGTTTTCGTAACAGATGTAAAACACTGGTATATATCTTATATAATTCTATTTTTCTTATTGATATTCAAAGGCGGACGTATAGGTAAGATATCCGCAGTTGGAATGATTTTACTTGTTATAGTATCCGATCAATTAAGCAGCACATTTTTAAAAGATCTTTTTCAAAGAATTAGACCATGTAATGCGTTACCAGATGTTAACATACTTGTCGGCTGCACGGGGTCATTTTCCTTTCCGTCATCTCATGCAGTAAATAATTTTGCTGCTGCATTCTATTTCGGTAAGGTATTTCCAAAGATTAAATGGTTGTTATTTTCTGTTGCATCGCTTATGGCAATATCAAGACCTTATGTTGGCGTCCACTACCCTTCTGATATTATTGGCGGTGCAATTATTGGTGCGCTGCTGGGTTACATGTTTGCTTTAATTGTTATCCGGATTAACAATTATTTTGATAATAAGAAAAACAAGATTACCGATAAATTTGAACGGATAAAGACTATCTAGGAATTTACAAATGAGGACAAAACTTCAAATTGCTAAAAACTGGCTTCCAAGATACACGGGAACAAAAATTGATGAGTTCGGCAATTTTATGCTGCTTACAAACTTTTACAATTATGTAACAAAGTTTGCCGAAAGGTTTAAGTGCGATATAAAAGG
>DYHC01000163.1 GCA_020724325.1 Melioribacter roseus | reverse complement strand
TATCGCTATTAATTGCCCGTTGTATTTTTTGAATAACTCTACTGTTTTTAATTACTCCACCTGTAAAATCGGCTTCTAAGAAACTAACCGAAACTTTGCTGGTAAATTCTGCGCCGGTACCATCGCCGGTTTTTATTTCGAATTGATGAACGCCCGGTACTGTAATTGTAGTTGATGGATCGCTGGATACTAAATCCTGGGATAGCAGCAGATCATTTTTTGCCAGCTGATTAATTCTTATTGAGTATGAACCCTCATCTGCACCGGATGTTGAACTTACAGAAATGAAATTTGTGTTGGATGACGATGCTGTTTTGGAATAATAGATAGAATCTGCAGAAGATGAATTCAGGTTAGATAGCACTGATTTCAGGGAATCCAGTTTACTGCTCAATACTGAGTATGCAGAAGTTATATTTTGATAATAATTTTTACGAGTAGTAAGCGGAGTAATTCTTTTATTCTGTTCAGTTGTCTTGTAACTAGTTACAAGGTTATTAATTCCGGAAGTAGTAAGTGCATCGTAAGCCATTACCTATCTCAAATTGTTCAAAGATTCCTGCCAGGTATTTCTAAGTTCAGAAAGTATTTTCAATACAACTTGAGTATTATTTTTCCTCATCTGTTCCTGACAATACTGGTATAACTTAAAGAGACCAAAAGAAATTTCTTTAGCCGAAGGATCGTCGAAATTAAGTGCATTTATAAGTAACTGTAATGCTTCGTTCGTTTTTAGCATATCGTTTTTCTGACAATGTAAAATTGCAAAGTCGTAAACCTTCATAATCAGCTGCTGCGGCGAAGCAATATTGATTTGGTTTATTAAGTAAGGATTTGTCTTGTTATGAAAAGAATGTGCTGTAACCATTTTATTCCCGGTATTTTTTTAAGAACCCCCGGCATTAAGCCGGGGTTACAATCAATTCTCAGTGAGCAAGATTTCGGTATCGAAACTAATACTATCGAAATAAGCTCAATATCTGCTGTGGTGCTGTATTCATTTGAGCTACCATAGCGGTACCAATTTGAGAAGCAATCTGACCTTTAGTAGCATTCAACTGTTCCATTGCAATATCGGCATCAAAAATACTGCTTATAGAAGCCGTATTATTGGCAATTGCAGCGGTTAAGAATTCTTCTCTTGAATCGAGAGCTTGTGATAGGTTACCAATTCTACCAAGAGCAGCTCTTACGTTATCTGCAACTGTAGTTGTATCGAAAGCGATAACAGTAGAATCTGTTGTGTTTTGCAGATTGGATGTTCCAACAGCGGATTCAAGAGCAGCAACTCCTAATGAACTTGTTGAGAAGTCAAAGGTTAACGTAGCACCACCAACGTTAAATGACGGTGCAGTAGTACTAGATAATAGGTTTGTTTGGTTAATTGAGGTGTTGCCAAGAATAGAGCTGATTTCGCCGGCTAATGTTCTAATATCTTTTGCGATAGAAGCAGCATCTTTGAGTGGATCGCTTGCATCAACTTGTTTTGCTTTAATCTGGTTTAACTTGTCACTTATCTGTAAAAGAGCAGATTCAGCTGTTGATAAGAAGTTCTTTGCAGAAGAAATGTTGTTTAGCTGAGCTTTTTTAACTAAGGTTTCAGCTTCCAGCTTTTTACCAACGTTGTAACCAGATGTATCATCTGCTACCGAGTTGATCTTCTTCTGTGTTGCTAAACGAAGTTGAGCTTTTTCTGTTTGTGCATTAATCTTTACTAAAGCGTTATAAGCTTTTAATGCACCAATATTTGTGTTAACTGAGAAAGCCATAAATACCTCCATGTGTTATTATTATTTTACCCAAGCTTCCTTGCTTAGGTTGTTAATTTGTTGAGATTATTTTCTCAGTATATTATCGGATAGGCGCTTGAAAAGTTTAAAACAAATTTCGAATTATTTTAATGATATTCCGGTTAATTTTGCTTTGATCAGGTTAATTCTGTCTATTACTTCGGGAATGTTACTGAATTGGTCCTCTACCTTTCGTATCGTTTGAAATAATTTATCATAATTTGAATCGCTTATGTAGAAAGATAGTAGGTAAAAATATATTGAAGGATCATCATTGTTCCCTTCGGCTAATTCCCTATATATTTCTGCTGCTTTATCGCTTTCATTACTGCTTATGTAAAGCTCTGCCCGGCTTTTTTTAAGTTCTGTATTATTAGGAAATATCTGCTGTAATTTCTCTATTAGAATTGCCTTGGATTTATTCTGCAAATAACCTCTTAGCATAAAAATTAATAGAGCAATATTCGTATTATTAGCATAGTTACATATTATATCTACCTCGTGCTCTTCTATAGGTTTGTTTTCAGTAAGCTTTCCGATTATAGAAACAATTTTTTCTTTTTCAATTAATTCTGAACTATTAATATTATGGAAATATTTTCGATGATAATTTATTAATGAATTGGCATCACCGGTCTTTTTAGCTATGGTTAAACCGAATAGTATAAGCTCTTCATCATTCAGTATTACTGAGTAGTCCTTATTGCCCTTTCCTCTTTTCAACTCCTGATTGAATAGTTCAGCTTTCTTGCAGTGCTCAATTGCTTTTTTGACCTCATTCTTCCTCAAATAGATTTTGGCAGCCAGTAAATGTGTGAAGGCGTCGTTATTGCGCAGTGAAAGTGATTTTTCCAAATATTTTTCGGATTCACTAATATTATGTTCATTATTACAAATAACAGCAAGCGATGTATATGAATGTGCCCGGTATAGCTTACTAAAATTTTTGTTTTCTGCCGCTGACAAAAAGTAATTCCTTGCTTCATTAGAATTTCCCAGTACTTCATATGTTAGTGCAAGTTGAAATTCTAGATATGGATTTTTATTTGTCCTATACTCATGCAAAAGTAGTTCAAGGTTTCTGTTAGCTTTTTCTTTCTTACTGTTGCTATTAACATTATAACCAATATGTTCTATAAGTATATTGGATTTTTTTAATTCGTAACCATTTTTCAACAAAGAAGGAATAATTTGTTCATGCACGCAGCTATTGAAAACGATATTTGGCGAGTTAGAGAAAAGCCTCACATAAGACATTTGGTTATCCCTTCCATAGCCGGAATCCAAACTTTTAACTATACAGTAATACCCAATTTTTTCTTTTGAAGCAGTAATCCTCTTTAGTTCTTCTTTAGAATCCGGATAGATTCTTTCGTCTGCATCAAGATAGAGAATCCAATCGCCGGTGGATTTACGTAAAGCAAAATTTCTGGCAGCAGAAAAATCGTTTATCCACTCAAAGTGAAATATCCTGGCATTATACTCCTTTGCAATTTTTAGTGTATTATCCTGAGAGCCGGTATCTACAATAACTATTTCATCAACAACATCCTTTACAGAATTTAAGCATCCGGCAAGATGTTTCCCTTCATTCTTTACAATCATAGATAGAGTTATCTTGCTCATCATTCCACCACCGATATATGATCTACGCTATGACCAAGCTTTGCATTTATCTCTGCTAAAAATTTTATAGCATGCTGGTTATTACTATTATACCTTATCGCCCATTCAAACATAATCTTTGCCTGCACAGGTTGATCGTTTAACATAAGTACCTGACCTAAACCCAGACAAGCAGAAGATGAGTTTGAATCTTCAGTTAATTCTTTTTCGAAGTACGCGGCTGCTGTTTCGAGGTTATTATTTGCCAGAGAAATATTTCCGGCAAGATTCAATAAATCCGTATAAGTTATCAAAGAGTTGGTGTAGTCAAAATTATTTAGCGATTGATAAATAGATTTTTCAGCAATCTCGAGCTCATTATCTTCAATATGAACCTTTGTTCTTTCAAAATATTTTATGAAAGGATTTTTATTAATTGGATAAAAATATTGGCGGGGATTTACAGATTTATTTTGCAGCCATATTTCTTCCGGTGTTCCTCCCCATTTGGCTGCAAATATTTCCCTGTTAATTTCTAATCTTGTTCTATAAGATTCGTTTCCATCGGCTATAAAACTTTTTGAGCCGAAATGATGAATGAAAACATCCTTCGCAATTACGGCTTTATAACCGGCAAGCTGGGCTCTTAAACAATAGTCATCATCTTCGTAATTACCCGGCGAAAACCTTTCGTCAAGTCCGCCAATTTTTTCTATAACTTCTCTTTTTATCAAAGTACATAGAAATGCTAGGCGTGGAAAATTAAGTACCTTATTTTTATTCCTCTTACTTACACTTTCTGTATACAACATCATTTCTTCAAGCGTTTTATAATTGGCATTTTCATCTCTCTGCAATCCGCTCACTTCATTACTGATTGGACCAACCAGACCAATTTTGTTATCACTTTCTGCAACTTCAATCATTCGTTTAAGCCAGTTATCTGAAAAGATAATATCATTGTTAGCTATAACAATAAAATTCCCTTTAGATAATTCTATACCTTTGTTAACTGCTGCTGGAAATCCGAGGTTCTCATCATTCCTGATTAATACCGGATTTATCTTTTCGTTTTTGTATGATGATAAAAATTCTGCTGTTCCATCAGTGCTTGCGTTATCAACTATAATTAGTTCTACTTTTTGATTTACTGTATCTGCAAGGCTATCAATGCATTGTTTTGTATAATTCAGTTGATTATAAACCGGAATAACTACGCTGACCTCATACTTTTGGTTATCAGCATCTGCAAACCCGTTTTCAGGCAATTCCATTTCACTAAAATTATATTCTCCAACAAGTAATTTTTTTTTCTCGTCATCAAAATCTTTTTCTAAAATATTTTCTAAAGCATCAATGAAGTGAATTACAGAATTATATTCCGAATAGTGCAATGATGTTTTGTATCCGTTTGAAATCAATTTGCTAAAATCTTTAGTCTGATTTATTATATCAATCAAATACTGTGCGAGCGTTTCGATGTCGCCATAATTAACACTTAATGAATTGACACCGTGTTCACAAAAACTCTGTGCGCCTAAATTATAAGTTGTAATAACCGGCGTACCGCAAGCCATGCCTTCTAATAACGGAAGTGAAAACCCTTCGTACCAAGAAGTGCAAACTACGACGCTTGCTTTTTGCATTAACATAGCTATCTGGCTGCTTTCCAATTTAACTTTTATGCCGACCAAACAACCAAGTTCTTCATAAAGCTGATTTATAATTGCTTCTTTATTTTCCGGATTTCCACCCATTACAATATTCAGTTTAAGTCCATCAACTTTGAAAGGTGACTGCTGAATACGATTAATTGCCCTTGCCAGAAATGAAAAACCTTTTAATGGATG
>DYHC01000162.1 GCA_020724325.1 Melioribacter roseus | reverse complement strand
AAAAAAACAAAAGCATTCGGATGCACAATTAAAAGGGTAAGTTAGTGACATGAGAAAATTATTCTTAACCTTACCTGCTATTATTATTTTAATGCAAAGCTCTGTTTCTGCAGCGGAGAAACAAAAGCAAGGTGATAAAATTGTTGTTGACACAATTACAAGGGAAATGTTGACAAAAATTATTAAAGAACGAAAAGGAAAACCACTTTTCTTAAATTTTTGGGCAACCTGGTGTGTACCTTGCAGAGAAGAATTTCCAGCAATAAATAAGCTGGCAGAGGAATTAAAGGATGTTGACTTTATAGGCATCAGCGTTGATTTTCCTGAGGAAGTTGAATCGCATATAATTCCGTTTTTGAAATCCCAGAAGGCTAAGTTTGTTTCTTATGTTAACGGTATTGAAAGTGACGAAGAACTGATTAACTTACTTGATAAGAATTGGAATGGCGCCTTACCTGCAACTTTTATTTATGATAAGAATGGTAAGAAGATCTCTTTTCTTGAAGGAAAAAAAACTTATGAGGATTTTAAAAAGGAATTAGAGAAAGCAAAAAGGAAATAAATTCTTATAATTTAGACTGTCTTATCACGCAAACGGGACAAATAAAAAATCTGTCTAAATCCGTTTAGTAATTAATGTTGTAAATAGGCAGTAGAGAAAATGTTGTCAAAAAATTAGGAGGAAAATAAGTAGGAAGAAAATCCTGCTTGTATGTCAGAGACTTATAAAGAAGAATAAATCTTGAATGTAAAAGAATTTCCGATGGATTTTTGTCAAATTTATAAGTCTTTGACTATAGTATTTAAGGAGATTGGCGTTGGGGAAATCCATACAATTACCAGGTCAATAAGGTTCAGATGTTAATGTTGCTAACGTAGCAAATCCAATTTACTGTTAATAACAGAGACGAGGTAAATCCAATTATTAGCTCATTAACATTTTTCATTTCTTCATTCGAAAAAACTCTTTTAGCATTATAAGCACAAAACGATGGTTTTCCATTTTTTAATATTGCGTGTTGTACGCTGTGTTTAATCTTTCTTATATGATATGGGAATGTTAAGCAATGGGTACTGTGTTTCATTTAAACTTAACAACACCTTTATAATTTTTTTATTCATTCCTGCCCGGGGTCGACCAACCATGTCTATTGAAGTACAAAATAGTAAGATATTCTGTGCAACTATGCCGGCATCTATAGCTGCCCATTCTAACTTTTGTGTATTTTCTCCCCGGCTAAAACGAGATATGTCAGAAACCAACAGACAAATTAATGGCGGGTGTGAATCAGTTTCTTGTCTCGAAAATATTTTCCGATTATCCCCATTTACAACTAATTCAAGAATATGCTGTTGAGCATTATAAATATAAATCCCGTTTTCTATAAAAATAAATATGTCAATATCTTGTGAATTCATTGCTGATGATGCTGTTCTCATTCCAGTCTCTGGACGGTTAATTCCATTTGCAGCCCACAGCAAATCTGACATATCTTGATGCGAAATTCTTGTTGTATCAAATTCTCTTACCGATGCTCTCTGCGACAAAGCATTAATAACAGTTTTTCCTCTATCCTTACTAGGCGGGTTTAACACAATTGACTCTTTATTTTGTGCAAATAAATTTGTTATTAAGGCGAAAATCCAGCAAATCAAAATTCCTTTTTTCATTTTATTATCCTATAAAATTTGTGTTTTATTAACATTGCTCACAACGGTCCGCCTGCACACTGATGTTATTTTTCACTTTTCTTTTCAAATGCAAGAAATTTAAAATCACTGCTTTATTTTTGATCCATTCGATTTTAATTACATCTCATTGCTTCATTCGGAACTGAATCCTTTTTGACATACTAAACATAAATTTGGTTTGCGTAATAAATCGGAATCATTTTCTGTACCATCATTAAAACAATATTTTCCTTCACTCATTTTTCAATAAATTTTATTTCGCAAAATTTGCTTCAAATACTCTGACATTTCTTCAAGATAAGATTCCAAACTTGGAGGATAGGCTTCGTTTCCTGCCTTTAAAGCCCCTTGGATGGTTCCATTAAGATGTTGTTGCCCTGGAAAATAGAATACATCAGGATCATAACGTTCAGTGCTCCATTTGAAAATTGCGAATCCCCAGTTATCAATCCTGCCGTTATATTTGAGTCTTGCAATTGGGCCGTCTTTTCGACCTTCTTTTCGATTTAAGTATAGGTGGTCACCTTTGAAGATTGCATAGTATTCTATTCCCGATTTCCCTTTATATTCCCTAAAATTGAAATCAGCAATTATCTTCTTTGCCTTCTCTTTGATCTCATCCGGAATTTTTGTCTTCGCCATTTTTTTCACTTAATCTGTTTGGTGGTAACGGTTTGCGTATTAGCGATGACGGGGCATACGAAAAACGTCAGCTCAACATTAGCACAAATGCCCAATAGAAGAACAAATGTTGAGTTTATATCTGTCCGCCTCACTAATGTCAATATGATGTTAGCGGCTCGTTGTTTTTTCTGATGTCGGTTCATAGTAAAAAACTGTTGCACCTGAATTCAGGGATTTTGTCTTAACAAGTTTGAAAACAATCTTATGATTTATTTGGTCAAACAACCGCAGACCTTTTCCTTCTATGACGGGATGGATACAAATTTGAAATTCGTCAATAAGATTACTATTCAAAAGTTGAATAATCAAACTCCTGCTTCCAACAAAAATATCTTTCCCTGATTTTTGTTTTAGTTCCAAAACTTCTTCGTTAAGTGGTCTTTTCGCAAGTTTAGCAGTGTTCCAGCCCGTGTCTTTTATTGTGTTTGAGAAAACGAGTTTTTCAATTTTGTCTATTGAAACTGCAAAGTCATTCATTGATTTTTCTTCAGAAGGGTTTTTCAATAATGTTTGCCAAAATTGCATGAGTTGGTAGGTTGTTCGTCCATATAATATAACTCCTGTATTATTCAAGAGTTCTGCATAATGATAATGCAGTTCTTCATCAGCAACAAGTCCGGCAGTATGGTCGCAAAACCCATCAAGCGTCATGTTTATTGCTGCAATTACTTTTCTCATATTTTGTGTGTTCCTTTGACAGATTCTTTATTCATTTCTTGTAGTCAGTTTCAACTTTACTTTGTCGTCTTATAATGATTGCTAAAGTGCGACAATATGAACAGCGGCGGTTTGTGTGCTTCATCCTTATCCACGGTTACAAACCTTGGTGTGGGGCAGAGCGGTTCAAATTTACACTCCCCCGCCATTGGCAATATTGTGTGTTAACACACGCAGTATATTATTCTGTTTTCGTTGTAGTCTTTATCCATTTTTCAATTAGTGATAAGGATTCATCAGACATTGTCCCTTTAATATACTTATATTCAGAAACTTTACCAGTTTTACAAATTTGGAATATATGATTATGATTTTTTAACTCTAACGTTATAAAGTCTTTGCAGGTTCCGTTTTCTAACGCATTTTGTATCGCGGTTAAATTAACCGTTGAAACCGCTTGAACATCCTTATCTCCGTTTAGGGCAAGAATTGGGCATTTTAATTGCGACAAGATTTTCTTTGGGTCGTAATTATAAAAACTACGCACTTTCTCACTACGAAAATTATTGAACCAGAATTCAACATTACTATCTATGTACCCTAAATCGATTTTGCTTTCCAAATCTATGTAATTCCATAATGTTTTTAATAACGACTTCAATTGATATTCTTCATCAGAATTTAATCTCTCTTTTACAAGTAATGGCCAAAATTTATCAAATATATTTGTCATTTCATTTATATCACTCTGATTAAATCCTGCCGCTTTGGTCATTGCTAATTGTGAAGCATAAAAAAAATCCTTACCCCAAACACCAGGACTACCAAGTAGTACAGCAAAATTTATATCATTGCAAGAATTTGCCATCATCGGAACAACAATACCGCCTTCACTAAGACCAATTGCACCAATCTTTGATCTATCAACCATATCTATTGTTTTTAGATATTCAACACCTGCAATGCCATCATTTTTGTAATTATCTAAATCATAAGCTATAAATTGTCCTTTGGATTTACCGACACCCCTTTTATCATATCTCAAAACTGCGATTCCCTTACCAGATAGATATTCAGCTAAGTCTTTAAATAATTTATGGTCACCAAATTCTAAATCACGATTGTGTGGACCAGAACCATGAATCAAAACTACGGCAGGAACTTTATCTTTATTATCAGGTAGTGTCAATGTGCCTGACAACATGATTTCGTCTGCTTTACTATAAAAAACAATCTCCTTTTCGCTAAATCCTTTATTGGAATATGAGTCACAGCTTACTAATAATGTAAGAAGTAAATAATAAAAGAAATTTCGTAATGTCTTCATGTAAATTTTATTTATCAAGTTAGAATAATTTGTTAACAAAGCGTTTTTACTATGTGTGCTTAACGGTTTGCAGCTTGGCGAAGTGGCGGACTAAAACACACTGCACTGTCCCCCGCTATAAAAGTTTATTTAATGCTTCGCAGTTTTTTTCTTTACCGCAACCGCCATTTCCTCCAAGCCCTTGTTAGCGGAGTTGGCTTCATTAGTCTTCATTGTTTCTCTGCAATTCAAATTTAATTTTTGTCTGTTGGAGTAGCGGTAATATTCTTTTCTCTGCAAGGTCAATGTATTCTTGGCTGATGTCGTAACCTACAAATTTTCTGTCCGACTTGATTGCTGAAACTGCTGTCGTTCCGCTTCCCATAAAAGGGTCAAGAATGATGTCGTCTTTGAATGAGTAAAGCTGGATGAGGCGAAATGGTAGTTCTTCCGGAAAGGGTGCGGGATGTCCAATTCGTCTTGCACTTTCAGCATTCATAGTCCAAATAGATCTTGTCCATTCCATAAATTGCTCTTTTGTAATGGTATTCGTTTTCTCTTTAGAAATTCTGTTGTAGTCGCCTTTGGAAAAAACTAAAATGTATTCGTGTATGTCCCGAAGAATAGGATTTGCTGCACTTTGCCAGCTGCCCCATGCTGTTGACGAGCTTGCGCTTGCCGCTTTGTTCCAAATAATTTCCCCGCGCATATTGTAACCAATGTCTATCATTATTTTGGAAATGTAGTCGGATAGCGGGATATACGGTTTGCGTCCCAAGTTTGCTACATTAATACATGCGCGCCCACCGTTTACAAGCACACGATAAGTTTCTTTAAAAGAATTTTCAAGTAACTGCAAATATTCTTTTAGCGAAAGGTCATTGTCATAAACTTTTGAGACATTACAGGGGG
>DYHC01000161.1:3923-5256 GCA_020724325.1 Melioribacter roseus | reverse complement strand
AAAAGTATCTACCAAACAGTTTCCTGAAAATATCTACAAATGTGATATCTGCCATTAACGCTGTTTTTTTATAAATCTCTTGTGAGAGATCGACGGGCAAGATCAATAGAAATATAGATACTAATTAGAGATACTATTGTAATCGGAATAAGAGGGTAAAGCATTGCAGAAAGATCAAATGGTTTTCTTACCATTATGGAAAGAAAGTATTTACTTATTGGATGGTAAATAAGAATAATAATAAAGAGCATGTAAACAATATTTATTAGGAACGTAATTGAAGCACCTTGAGAAGAGGCAATTCGAATGGCATTTTTCTCTTTATAGTTTGCAAAGAGTCCGCCCATTCCAAAATTAATGCTAATAATTGTAACCGCTGCCGCAAAACTAATTATTAATGCAATCAATTCTATTTGAAAAGTAAACCGATAATTTGTGAAGTAACTAAGAATAAGACTTATCATAATTACAAAAGTACCAAAAGAATTGATTTTGTTTTTTATTATAAACGAAATATCAACCGGGGCAGATTTTAATTTCCAATACGCTTCACCTTCCAGACTAATCAACGGGAAAATAAATCTCAATGACAAAGTAGAAATAAGCAGTAAATTAAAGAGGAATACAGATAAATAAATACCGGTTTGCAGATAGAAATTTCCTAATCCAACGTATCTTATTCCTTTAACACTTATTAGAAAAACGAATATCAATAGCAAGAGAACAACTAAATGGAGCCATTGACTCGGATCCCGTAAAAAAATTAGAAAATCTCTTTTTAGTAACGATTCTGTTAAAGGTTTGAGTCCTGAAATCTTTTCGAATGAAAATAGATAAAGTTTTTGTCTCTTATTTGAAATGTGTTCTGCTGTTAAACTTAAGTTCATTAACCAAGTTTTAAAGTACCATTTTCTTCCAAGAAGAAATACAATAATGAAAAGGAGAATCGAAACACTTAATTGAAGAAATGTTAATGGAAGAGAATAAGAAACTAAACCGTTGGAAATCCAATAAGCGGATTCTGCCAACCAACTATTAGGTAAATATTTAATATAAGCAGGTATTAGTTCTCCGAAGTATAAATCCCTGTTGATAAAAGGATATTGCTTTAATACTGAATTTGCAAGGTCAAAAGGAGAATTCAGCTTAAAGAAAAGTAGAATAAATAACAAGTAAACGAATGCAAATCCGTATATAACTTTTCTCGGATTAATTTTAGATGCCAGCCTAATCAACAACATTAGAATAATTACTCCCAGCGAACCAGCGCTAAGCATAAATGGAATAAAATTTCCGGCAAAAAGAAGGAGCAATGAACTAAAATTTATTTTAA
>DYHC01000161.1:0-3913 GCA_020724325.1 Melioribacter roseus | reverse complement strand
GCATATCCAGCAAGAACAGAAACTAATATTAAAAGCAGAGTGGACGAGCTGTAAAAAAAATTATCGAGAAATTTCAGAAGAAATATTTTGGATGGAATAATCGGTTTGGTAAAAAAGTAACTTACTTCATTTGATTTATAAAGAGTTGAATAGGATACAATTATGTTGCCAATATTAACCGAAACAAAGAAAATGAATAGAGTTATAGACATAAACTCATGGAGAAGGAATAATCCGATTTTGATTTCGGAAATAAGAAACCAGATGGTTCGTTTAGTAAAAGCAAATCCAATGTATATTAAAGAACTGCCAAGATTTTTAATAATGCTGTTGAGATCTAATCTTGTATTTAAACGGATAAAGATTTTTAGCTTATAACTAATTATAAGTAGTATTTGCTTCATTCTTCGTTGGTTAGTTGAATAAAAAGTTCTTCAAGATTATTGTTTTTCTCATCTATCATTTTACGAAGTGCGGTAATAGTATCATCAAAAATTATATTACCTTTATTAATAATTCCCACTTTGTTGCAGATTTCCTCCACAACATTTAAGCTGTGAGTAGACATAAAAATAATTACACCGTTCTTAACCGAATCGGAAAAAAACTTTTTAACTATGTAAGCACTTTGCGGATCAAGCCCAACCATCGGTTCATCAACAACAATAAGTTTTGGATTATGCAGAAATGCAGAGGCAATAGTGATGCGCTGCTTCATACCCTGGGAATATTCTTCTGTCCGTTTATCAACCCAGCTTTCTATCTTAAGTAATTCCAGCAATTCATCAATTCTTGTTTTCAAGTACTTTTTTTCAAGCCCGTATAAACCGCCGCTAAAATAAAGAAACTCGCGCCCGGTTAATTTATCGTAGAGAAATGGCTGATCCGGTATATAACCCAATTTCATTTTAGATTCTATTGGATTTAACCAAACGTCTTTGCCATCTAAAAAAATATTTCCGTTAGTTGGCAAAAGTAATCCCGTTATCATTTTTATAGTTGTTGTTTTTCCCGCGCCATTTGGTCCTAGAAAACCGAATAGTTCCCCTTTATCTATTGTTAGATTGATGTTGTTAACGGCTTGAAACTGTCCGTATTTTTTTGATAGGTTCTTTAGTGTAAGCATATAGTTGGGTATTAAAGATTAATAACTGATTTTAGGCATCGTGTGATTTTTTTTGCCGCTAAAACACAAAGTGCAAATCTGGTATTTATTTGTTCTTTTGGATAATTCTTTGTGCCTTCATGTTTTGGATGGATAAGGCATTGTGAACGTATTTGTACCATCATTTAATAATTAACTGATTGAACATCTTCTAAAATTATCGATTTAAGATCGATGTCGCTTGGGTTTAATATTCCTAATATCCTCTGTTCCTGGTTCGTTATCGATTTGTATAAAACAGATTTAGCAGCTTTAGAATTGAGTTTAGTTAACTCACCTATTTCATTCATTTCTACAAATATTTCCAGCAGAACCTGTAATGCTCCTTCATCAAGAATGTAACCAAGTTCATTTGCAATTTGTACGGTAATAGTAAGAAGCTCGCGTGGCAGATAATTCTCAAACTCAAAACGATGTGGAATTTTTTCTTTAAGTGCCGGATATCCATTAGCAAGATTTGCAATATTCTCATAAGAAGCATCAAGAAAGAGAACAAGCTTGTGCCGGTATTGGTCTATTAATCTGCAGATAGTATCTAACACAATTAAGCCGTTTTCATTTTGGTCTTTTAGCAATGAATATGCATCAACTATAAAAAGAGTTCCGTCCAAGGAGTCTTTAATAATACTTTCAGTTTGTGTAATTGTCTGTTCCGGATATGCACCAATTAAGTCCGCACGCGTAACCTCTATTAAATGACCTTTTTCAAGCAGACCGAGTTCTTTAAGAATATTGCTTATTAATTTAGCAACAGTAGTTTTGCCGGTGCCGGGATTACCAATTAAAAAAGCGTTATAATTCCTTTCAACAACATGTAAACCCCGCTCGCGTTTCAATTGGGCAATTTTAGAACCGCTGATTAGTTTGAATACACTATCTTTTACTTTAGAAAGCCCAACCAGCGAATTAAGCTGGTCAATATATTCCTGAAGTTTTAGCGGATCGCCCTTAACCTGGTATTCATTTGCTTGAACTTTTATTTCGATAGAACCTTTAATATCATCAAGTATAATTGTATTTAATTTATCTTCTGTTCTTTCTTCGGGAGGTATATCCGAAATACGTAACAGCATTCTTTGTTTAACAGTATCTAAAATGTTTCTTACAATTCTTGCATTGCCAAATTTCTTATCGCGAACCCTGTATATCTCATTAAAATGTTTGTATAAAGCATCGTCGGCATCTTTTGAAATATTTTTTTTATCGTTCCTCAAATTTCTATATACAATTTCCATAAGATCTTTGGGAGTATAATCCTCAAAAGTAATCGACTTGCTGAACCTTGACTGCATACCCGGATTACTAACAATAAATTTTTTCATTTCGTCTGTATAGCCGGCAGCAATAACAATAAATTTAGAACGGTCATCTTCCATTCGCTTTAGCAGAATATCAATAGCCTCTTTTCCAAAGTCGCTGCCGCTTGGGTCCGATTTAACAAGTGCATAAGCTTCGTCAATAAATAGAGTACCGCCGATCGATCTATCAATTAATGCAGAAGTTTTTTCGGCTGTCTGCCCCACGTATCCGGCAACCAGTCCTTGTCTGTCTGTTTCAACAAGATGACCTTTTGATAATACTCCTAATGCAGAAAATATTCGGCTAAAAATCCTTGCAACGGTAGTTTTACCAGTGCCGGGATTACCAAGAAATAAATAATGGTTTCCGAATTTATATCTTAAATCTTCGCCTTGTTCTGCAAAAAACCGGGCTAATTTTACAAGATCATTTATTTCCCGTTTTACGTTTTCAAGTCCAACCAGGTTTTCTAATTCCTTTAACGCCTCAGATAACGCTTCTTCATTTATGGAAAGAACAAACTTTTTATCTGCGCTTTTTTGTATAATCGATTTAATATCAACATCGGTTATTGTATTCAAAATTTCTTTAGTGCGGTCAATTTGAGGTAAAGAGACAGCGCGCTTGCCTAAATTTAATTTAGCTGCATCAAAAATATTTTTTACGAGACGCGCGTTGCCAAATGATTTATCCCTATGCCTATACATGTTAACAAATTCTATTCTTAAAATTTCTTCTGCAGATTTTGTAATTGAATAATCATCCTGCTTAAGATTGATTTTGAATATTTCTATCAATTCATCGGGAGTGTAATCTTCAAACGTAAATGTATGTGTAAATCTTGATTTCAACCCAGGATTAGAATTCATAAACGCATGCATTTCATCAGTATAACCGGCAGCAACCACAACAAATTCACTTTTTTTATCTTCCATTCTCTTTAATAATATTTCAATGGCTTCCTGACCAAAGTCCTGCCCGGTTCCTCCTTTTTTAATAAGCGAATAGGCTTCATCAATAAACAAAAGTCCACCTATTGCATCATTAATTAACTTCTCGGTTTTTTGGGCTGTTTCACCAATATACTGTCCTACTAATCCGGATCGGTCGACTTCAACAACATGACCAGAAGGAAGAATTTCCATTGCTTTGAGAATTTTGCCTAATAAACGCGCAATTGTAGTTTTACCCGTGCCAGGATTTCCTAAAAAGATTGCATTTATAGAAATTTTTTCCTCTGCTTTTAATCCATGTTTTTTTCGCTCATTAATAAATTGAAGGTATGAAATGAAATCCCGTACAGTCTGTTTAATATTTGTTAATCCAACAAACGAATCTAACTCTGCAAGTAATTGCTCAAGTGAAATCGATTTATCTGGCAGAATGATTTTTTGCGAATCCGTTTTCTCTTTGGTTCCCGAAACCGGCGGAGGTGTTTGAGCAGCTATC
>DYHC01000160.1 GCA_020724325.1 Melioribacter roseus | reverse complement strand
TGCAACCGCAATAGGGTTCAAACCATCTGTTCCAAGTCCATAGACCGTTTCGGTAGGAAAAGCTACCAACCTGCCGGATCTGATTACTTGAGCTGCATTTTCTATTGCTTCAGTGGTTGCTTCAATAATATTCATGTCTGTTCAATACAATGGTTTTGTTAAAGAAACTTATTTAAGGTATTTTCACCAGTAAAATTATCGAATTCCTTTTTTATTATGAAACCTCATTAGATTATAAATAGAACAGAGATGAGTTTAATTAATGATCTTAAAAAGTTTTCTAGATTACTTGCAGATGAAAGCGGTAAAATAATTTTACGATATTACCGTTCAGATCTTAATGTTGAGTTTAAAGCCGATCAATCACCGGTTACGATCGCTGATAAAAAAGCTGAAGAATTTATGCGCAGCTTAATAATGAAAGAATTTCCCGACCACGGAATAATTGGCGAAGAGTTTGGCGAGTATAATTCCGGCGCAGAGTATAAGTGGGTTCTCGACCCAATTGACGGAACTAAAAGTTTTATAAGCGGTGTTCCGTTATTCGGAACACTTATAGCGCTTCTTCATTATAACGAACCGATTTTGGGAATAATTAATCATCCGGCGCTAAATGAATGTTTGATTGGTGATAATATTACAACAGAACTAAACAATATTAAAGTAATGGTAAGAAATTGTGACGATCTTCCATCAGCATTAATGTTAGCTTCGGATCACTTAATGGTTGAAAAATACAGAACAAAATCCGGTTTCGATGAATTACTGAGCAAAGTAAAGTTATACAGAACCTGGGGCGATTGCTACGGTTATTCTCTTCTTGCATCAGGTTATGCTGATATTATGATAGACCCGATTATGAGTATGTGGGATATTGCTGCGTTAATTCCCGTTGTTAAAGGAGCCGGAGGAATTATAACAGATTATTATGGTAACAATCCGCTTGAAGCGAACAGCATTGTTGCAGCAAATTCTATATTACACGGGCAAATTATTTCTATATTAAATAAAAAATGATTCTATCTTGTTTATAAAAACTCCTGAAAAATTCAGAAGTTTTTTTTTCGAAGGAACCCGACTTGTCGTGAGACTGAGAAGCGTCATTTCAAAAGTCCACAACCTTGAAAGTCTTCAGTGGGAATAACGACTCTTGACCTTCAAGGTTAGTTAGACTGCCTTCAAGGTTGAGGGGATGCTTCTTAACCTTCAAGGTTTAGGTTCGACTCTCTCGATCCGTCAACTGACGGACGGGATCGAAATGACATTTCGAAGGAACGAAGTGACTGAGAAGTGGCACGCGATATTTTTCAGAAGGTTCTTAAAATTATTTTTACAATAGAGTTTGGAAAGTAATAAATTAGAAACAGGGAAATAAAATTAGATGCACAACGAAAACGCACATCAACACTAAACAACTCAAAATTAACCGCTTGGAGGGAAAATGAAAGACATATTTTTGTTAACTATTGGGATGGTTCTGGTTTCAGTATTTGTGGTTCTGGCACAAGGAGAGAAGAAAAAGGAATTTAAAATTCCATATGAACAGTATCGGCTGTCAAATGGATTGGATGTTATACTTCATGTAGATCGTTCGGATCCTATAGTAGCTGTTTACGTAGCATATCATGTGGGCTCTAGTAGAGAAACAAAGGGAAGAACTGGTTTTGCTCATCTTTTTGAACACATAATGTTTCAGGAATCACAGCATATCGGTCAAGATCAATTCTTCAAAAAGATTTCCAAAGCCGGGGGTTCTTTAAACGGCTCTACAAATACTGACCGCACAAATTATTTTGAAACAGTTCCAAAGAATGCGCTCGAATTAGCTTTGTGGATGGAATCCGATAGAATGGGATTTCTATTAAGCAAAGTTACCCAGGAAGCTTTTGAAAATCAGCAGAATGTTGTTCAGAACGAAAAGAGGCAGAGTGATAATCAGCCCTATTCACAGTCTTATTATGCAATGGCTAAGTTATTATATCCGGAAGGGCATCCTTACAGCTGGACTGTTATAGGCGAACTTGAAGACCTTGCTGCAGCCTCTTTAGAAGATGTAATTAATTTTTATAAAACCTATTACGGACCAAAGAATGCAACATTAGTAGTTTCCGGAGACATTGATGTAAAGGAAACAAAAATATTGATAGAAAAATACTTTGGCGAAATAACCGCATATAATGAATCTAAACCATTGCCTAAAATGCCGGTTGCTTTAACCGAAACGAAACATGCTTATTTTGAAGATAAACTTGCTAACGCACCAGATTTAACTATGGCGTTTCCATCCGTAGAAAGATTTAGCAAAGATTCTTATCCACTTTTTTATTTAGCACAATTGCTTGCCGGAAGTAAAAAATCCCCTCTCTATAAAGTTATTGTCGAAGAGAAAAAACTCGCGCCTAATGTAAGTGCGTTTCAGCAAAGCTCGGAACTTGCCGGTGCATTTGGTATTAGTATCCGTGCTTTTCCGGGCAAGAACCTGGGCGAAGTTGAAGAAGCAGTAAAAGAAGCATTCGCACGTTTAGAAAAAGATGGATTTACCGAACAGGATTTAGAGCGGTTAAAAAATAGTGTTGAGGTTCAATTCTATAATCAGATTTCGAGCGTGCTTGGTAAAGCAATGCGTTTAGCCGACTACAATATTTTTGCCGGCAGCACAGATTATATAAATACGGATTTGAACAATTCTCTTGGTGTAACAAAAGAGGATGTGCTTAGAGTATATGAAAAATATATTAAAGGAAAGAATTACGTTGCGCTGAATATTGTTCCTAAGGGAAAAGCTGATTTAGCTGCTTCCCGTGCGGTTCTATTTCACATAAAGGAAGAATCGATTGACATGCAAGGCGTAAAGAAATCAAGCGCACAAACAGTTAAAATTGAGCCGATACCAACAAAGTTCGATAGAACGAAAGAACCGGCTTTGGGACCAGATCCTGTTGTAAATCCTCCCGCTATATGGAATGGAAAGATTAAGAACGGAGTAAATGTATACGGAGTAAAACAGAGCGAGCTTCCTCTTGTTCAATTCTCTATATTCCTGAAAGGAGGAATGCTTCTAGATCCAATGGATAAAATTGGTACGGCATTTCTAACTGCAAGAATGCTTAATGAAGGTACAAAAACAAAAACTCCCGTAGAATTGCGTGAAGCCATGCAAGATCTCGGTTCAAATATACAGGTATCGGGGTCTTCAGAAAATATTATACTAAACGGTTCCTGCCTTGCAAGTAAGTTTGCAGAAACCGTTGCACTTGCTAAAGAAATGCTGTTTGAACCGCGTTGGGACGAAAAAGAATTCCCTATTGTAAAACGGCAGATCGTAGAAACTCTTAAAAGAATGGAAACTTCTCCCTCAAATATTGCAAATAATGTATTTGCTAAAATTGTTTATGGAAAGGAAAACATACTTTCAAATTCTGCAATGGGAACCGTTAGTTCTGTTGAATCAATTACAATGGACGATATCAAAAATTATTACGATAAATATTTTTCTTCTTCAGTTGCAAAAATTATGGTTGTTGGCGATGTTGATAAAGATAAAGCTATAGAAGTTTTCAATTCTCTTAACGGCTGGCAATCAAAAGAAGTTATATTCCCAGATGTTCTAATTACTTCTCAGCGAGAACCGGGAATTTATTTTGTAGATATTCCAAAAGCGGTTCAATCAGAATTCCGCGTTGGTCATTTATCTCTGCCGTATAATAATCCTGATTATTACAAAACAGTAGTAATGAACTTCAGACTGGGCGGCGATTTCAACAGCATAATTAACATGATACTGCGTGAAGAAAAAGGATTTACATACGGCGCCCGGACCGGATTCAGCGGCTCGCTCTATCCCGGAACATTCATTGCGCAAGCACCTGTTCAATCCAACTCTACATTCGAAACGGCGTCTATCATTCGCGATGAAATCAATAAGTATAGAGAAGGAATAAGCCAGGAAGACTTAAATAATGTTAAGAGCACACTTCTAAAAGGAAATGCTCTAAGGTTCGAAACTCTTCAGGCGCTCTCTGCTATGCTAAGCCCGGTTGTATTATACGATCTTCCTTTTAATTATATTAAAGAGAGAGAAAGATATGTTCAGATGCTCACTACCAACGAACATAAATTGTTATCACAAAAGTATCTTCAGCCGGATAAAATGGTTTATGTAATTGTTGGTGATAAAGCCACACAGTTTGAAAAATTGAAAGAGCTTGGTCTGGGCGATCCCGAGCTGGTTGATAAGAACGGCGATCCGGTTAAATAGTATAAATAACCTGAACAATAATTTGAATACGGCAGGTTTGGGTAATTGAATCTGCCGTATTTTTCCCGCTCATATAAATTATTTTCCTGAATCGTTTCTCTTATAACTGCATCCAATCCTCACAAAATAAAGTGGAGAAAACATGGGTAATATTATAGAAGGAACAGATTTTAATTTTCAGACCGAGGTATTAAAATCGGATTTGCCGGTTCTAGTAGATTTCTGGGCGCCGTGGTGCGGCCCTTGCCGAATGGTTGCCCCGGTTGTAGAAGAAATTGCATCTGATTTAGCAGGTAAATTGAAAGTTGTTAAAGTTAACACAGATGAAAATTACGGAGCCGCTTCTCAATACGGAATTATGAGCATTCCAACACTTGGTATATTCAAAAATGGTAAACTTGTTGATTCAGTAATTGGCGCAGTACCAAAACAGCATCTGATTTCCAAAATCGAACCTTACATTGATAATGTAATCTAGCCATAAAAACAAAAAGGCGGTACTTATCCGCCTTTTCTACTCCATTTATTAAACTCATTAAGCTTCTACAATAGCATCTACAGCACAAACTTCTACACATGATTTACAATCATTGCATAATTCGGGTGCAATGAATGTATGATCTTCAGAAACAGCCGGTTTAGTTTCACCATTAACTGTATATGATTCACCAGCATTATAGATCGCATTATTTTCGCATTCATCTACACATGCCGAACAGCTGATGCATTCCTCTGTTATTACCATGTTGATTTATCTCCTTTAATTAATTAACTAAATTTCTTCTATCTACTCAAAAATCCTGCCGGAAAATTTCCCAAAATGTGCTGAAAATTGTCTTTCTTATTTTCATATTTGAAAAAAGGAAGATATAGTATTGCGATTATGAGAAAATGAGGGAATGCTTATTATGACTAATAAAAAACCCGATAAGCAAAACTTATCGGGTTGATTTCGAAGCAAGTGAATATATTTTACTTTATAACCGCTCCTAATCCATTAATACGA
>DYHC01000159.1 GCA_020724325.1 Melioribacter roseus | reverse complement strand
AGTGAAATTATTGATAACATTATCTCTCAACTAAATTCAGTTAGCGGAATATCGGTTGAAAAAGTAATTGACGGAACAGCGTTCCAGTTAAAGGTAACGGTTGCAGATTCATCAAAATATGTTTCATTTAAGAACGATTCCGGCACACTTCTGTCGGAATTAGGAATTAGCTCAAATAAAGAGAAAGCTGCTTCAAGTGTTTTATCAGCTTCTTTATTTTCACCTGTTAGCGGTAAATCCCAGTTATCTCTAACATCAAGATCTTCCGGCAACGATTATAGAATCACTTCTATTTCGGAAACTGGTACCAATAAAGCGCTTACCGCATTAGGGCTGAATTTAGGAACTTCAAGGCAAATGTTTGTTCAAAGCGAAGGTTTAGACACAGCCGGGTTCTTATATTCTTTAAGCCAGCTCAACTCCAAGATAGAGTTTAACGGAATAAATATCGAAAGAAATTCGAATTCTATTACTGACCTTGTAAGCGGCACGAATATTACATTAAAGTCCGTAATGCAGCCGGCAGATGCTGCAGTCTCTATTATGGTTAACAAAGATGTAAGTACAATTAAATCCAAAGTTCAGGATTTCATTACTAAGTTTAACGATATTTATACGCATATTAAGAGTAATCTAAGATCCTCCGGTACTACAAAAGCATTATTTTCAAACGATACTACTGCTTCTTCTATTTTATCAACACTTAATTCATTTGCTTATTCGGTTTTAAGTGGAATCCCTTCTAACCAGATAAATTCACTTACTAAACTTGGTATTACGTTTAATGTGAACACAGGTTTATCATTAAGCAATGAATCTACATTTAATTCAGCTGTAGAAAATAAACTGAACGAAGTAATTGAATTTTTCAGTTCTTCAAACGGACTTGCAGAAAATATGATTGTTAGGATTGATCCATATTTAGGCAGCGGCGGTTATATTGCTAAATCGAGGTTAAATTATGATAACACAATAAAATCTTTATCGGATTCAATAACATTTGCTCAAAATAGATTGGATAAAAATGCAGAGGTACTTAGAAAGAGGTATATAAATCTTCAGATGCAGCTGGCAGAAATTTTATCGTATCAAAATTATTTTTCTTCATCGTCATTCTAAAAATTGAATAATATGAACAACCTTAAGAAAAAGACAACCAGGATGAAAGCTCTGATGGATTTTGTTGAACAGAGCATTAAAAATCTTACGACAGAAAATTTCAGTACTAATTTCCAGATTTCATTAGATAAAATTGCCGAAATACATGGAATAAAGAAGGAATTGGCTCAAAAATACGGTATTAATAACATTGCAAAATATGATCCCGAAATGTTAATAAAAGCTAAACTTATTGAAGAATCTTACGATAATACAATAGAGAAGTTTAGAAATGAACTAAAAAAGACTGAAAGTCAGCTCTTTAATATAAATAAGCAGAAAAAAATCACAAATTATTTCAGGTGATATCTTGCAAATCAAAGGGATCAATAACAGCGTTTTTTCACAAACACCTTCTAAGGTCGATAAACCCGGTTCTACTAGTTCATCTAGTAAGAAAGACCGAATCGAAATCTCTTCTCAGGCAAGAGATATATCAAAATCGGACCTGGGTTCGCAGCGACTTGAAGAGATCAAGCAGAAATTAAAAAACAAATTTTATGATACTGAAGAAGTTCTTTCAAAAGTAGCAGATGCTATTCTTAAAGAATTAGATAATGAATAATCTTTTATTAAAAATAGATTAACAAAGTATGGGTAGGTAAACTGTCTTTATCTACCCGTAATTTGTTTCTTTCCATTCTTAAAAACTTTTTATCCAGGATTTCCTTTTCAATTAGATAACCCGTATGTATCAATTATTATTAAACAAAATTAATTATCGTTCGATAATAGTCATGCGAGAATTATATCAATCAAAATATGACAGGTGATAAATGACTAATATTGAAATTCAGAAAAAAGAATCCGGTCAGTTGCTTCAGCTGGTAAGTTTTATGATAGGGGACGAAGAATTTGGAATCGATATTTTGCTTGTTCAGGAAATTATTAGGATGCAGCAAGTTACAAAAGTTCCTAACGCACCGGATTTTGTTGACGGGGTTATTAACCTAAGAGGTAAAATAATTCCTGTTATCGATCTTAGATGCAAACTGGGTATTACCAGGAAAGAACGCGATAAGAATACCAGAATTATTGTTGTTGATGTTCAGGGAAAAACAGTTGGATTTATTGTTGATGCTGTTACAGAGGTACTTAGAGTTCCCGAAAATATCTTTGAAGCACCTCCTGAAATTGTAACAGGTATTAATACAGAATTTATTAAAGCTGTTGGTAAGCTTGAAGATCGGTTGTTAATATTGATTGATTTGGAAGTTACCCTTACTGCAAATAATGAAGTAGAGCTTCTGCCGGCTTAGTTATACTTAAGGGCATCTCTAAAAACTATTTTTTATGTAAATAGAACACGGATAAACACAGACTTGTCCGCCGTTCTATGGCGGATAAAACTGATTTCCGCAGATTGCATTTGAGGTTTTTAGAGATCCCCTTAATAGTAAACAGCAAGGATATTACAAAAGCTGATTCTCAATCGTTGAACGAATAAATTAATAATTTATTATTAACCGGGAATATTTCTAATCAATTCCCGGATTCTTACTATTAATTTCTTATCAAAACTGCTATTAATCCCTTAAAATCAAATCCCAGACGTAAATTCTTATCTAAACAAAAGCCAAAAGAATCCGATAATAAATCATAGAATTTCAAAACGCAGAGGTAAATTTTATGAGTCTTATTATGTGGAACAATGGACTTAGCGTTAATATCCGTAGTGTGGATTCACAGCATCAAAGGTTAGTGGAAATGATTAACAAACTTTATGATTCAATGAAAAAGGGAGAATCTAATACAACCCTGACCGGTATTCTAAGCGACATGGCAGCTTACACACATATTCATTTCAAAACCGAAGAAGAATTATTTGCAAAGTATAATTATCCACAGCGCGATAAACATACTGCGGAACATAAAGATTTTGTTAAGACGGTAAATTCTTTTATTGAAGAATTTAAGTCCGGCAGAAAAACACTTTCAATTGATGTGATGAACTTTTTAACACAATGGCTTTCGAAGCACATTCAGGTGTCGGATAAGGCGTATTCATCATTTTTAAATAGCAAAGGCGTTGTATAAAAATAATTTAATAAAAAATAAATACAGGAGGGGAATCCCTATGAAGACATTTCTAACATTAATAATTTTTTTATTTACTCTTAATTTAACCGTTGCAGAAAATAGTTCTGTAACATTTAAACCGGGCGAAGAAGATTATTTGGCAATTGCAGAAGTTATGCCCGAACCAGCAAATGGTTTACCAGCTCTTATGAAAAAAATTAACTACCCAACCATAGCGCGTAAAGCCGGAATAGAAGGCAGAGTAATTGCAATGGTTTATGTCGGCGAAAACGGTGATGTTGAAAATGTTAAAATAATTAAAGGACTTGAAGCCGGCTGTTCTGAAGAAGTTGAACGGGTTCTCCGCGAAAGTAAATTTAAACCCGGTTCTAACCAGGGCAAAGCTGTAAAAGTAAAAATGGCTATGGCTTTTCAATTCAAACTACAATAAAAAAGTGGAATGACCATGAAATTAATATCGCTAAAAGATTTAAAATTCAAAACCAAGTTACGAGCTTCCTTTTTTGTACTTGGGCTTATTTGCACTCTGGCTGTGGTAGATGTTCTTTACCAGATGACTGTAATTAGTGAAATAAAAGATCAAATCAACTCAGAGTATATCGAACCAACAAATAAAGTTAGCGAAGTAAATCTTAAGTTCGAAGCGCTTAGTAATGTTCTGCTAAAATTTTCTATAGAGAGTTTTCAAGGCGAGATGAATAAGAACTTAAAAATAATTGATGAGCATAAAAAGACGATAAACGAGAATATAGAGACATTAATCGATGAGTATAAAGGGACTGAAATGAGTATGTATCTTAATTCCATTAAATCAAATTGGTCGGATTACAAATCACTTGTTATAGACGGAACTGTAAGTGCCGCCGCCACAGGTAGTTTTGAACTTGCCGCAGAAGTTGCCTCCACATTCGGAGAGGAAGTTGGAAAAAAAATAACCACCGATTTTGTTGAATTTAATAAGTATCTAAAAAATAGAGGAAACGAGCTGAGAGCCGAACTAGACAATATTGTAGAAACTTCTTTAATAGTAAGCATTATTGGTATGTTAATCGGCACAATTGCATTCTTATTCTCATTCTTCAAGATTACAGCTATGCTTACAAAGCCGATTGACGATTTTAAGAAAATTATCTCAAGATTTTCTGATGGAGATTTTGCTGATTCGGTTGTAATGAATACTAAAGATGAATTCGGCGAGTTATCCCGGTTACTTGAAAACATGAGAGAAGGACAAAAGAATAAAATTGAAGCTGCAAATGAAATCGCAAAGGGAAATCTAGATATTCAAATTAAAGTCCTATCGGAAAAAGATACACTTTCTAAGAGTTTTCAGGTTGTTATCGAAAACCTTAACAACCTCATATTCGAAATAAAACTTATTACCGATGAAATTATAAATGGTAAAGTATCTACTCGTGGAAATCCGGAAAAATTTTACGGTGCATTTAAAGAAATTGTGATAGGTGTTAATTCAACTTTGGACGCGCTCTTTATGCCGATAAAAGAAGGTGTTGAAGTTTTAGAAGATATGGCAAAAGGAAATTTTACAGCGCACGTTAAGGGTAATTATAAAGGTGACCACCGGTTAATAGCAGATAGTATTAACAGTTTAGGCGGTTCATTGAACGACATTCTTACAAACATAGCAGAGATGATAAATCTTACAGCATCCATAAGCGAGCAGATTTCCTCATCAACCGAGCAGATGGCTGCTGGAGCACAAGAGCAGAGTGTTCAGGCAAATGAAGTTGCATCCAGTGTTGATGAAATGACTAGAACCATTCTTGATACTTCTAAAAATGCTTCAAGGGCTGCAGAAGCTTCTAAAAAAGCCGGAGAAGTTGCTCAGGATGGTGGAAGTGTTGTAGATAAAACTATTAACGGAATGAACCGCATCGCAATTTTTGTCGAAAAAGCTTCAGAAAAAATTCAAGCTTTAGGCAGAAGCAGTGAACAGATTGGTGAAATAATTCAAGTTATAGACGATATTGCAGATCAGACAAATCTGCTGGCACTAAATGCTGCAATAGAAGCTGCGCGCGCTGGTGAGCAGGGAAGAGGATTTGCTGTAGTTGCCGATGAAGTTCGTAAACTTGCTGAAA
>DYHC01000158.1 GCA_020724325.1 Melioribacter roseus | reverse complement strand
GCAGATAATACAGCACTAAAATTCCTAAATCGGTATAACTCACTTCCAAAGAATGATGTTCTATATAAAAACCTTGCAGTGTGAAATGCCTCTACTCCAAAGTCCAACCTATTTTCAAGATAATAATATGCTAATCCGTAATCACTGTTCTTAATGTCAATTTGCAGAGAGGTTAAACCGATTAATCTATGGTTGCCAAGGATATCGCTAAAAGATAGAACAGTAGTACCAAGCAATCCATAAAGTGAACTATAACCGGCATTTGCATAAATTAAATCAGGAGTAAAATTAATTTTATATCTATTAACGAGATAATTTCCATCCGGGTCCAGCTTTTGTGTAAACAATTCTTCTCTTTTTTGAATATTTGTGCTGTCAATTTCCATTTCTCTTCCGCCAAACACAATTCGTCTGGGTAATGTTTTTGATGTATCGGTTTTAACTTCGTCATCAGAAACATACTTACCGACAAATATTTTTTTTGATTTTTCTTCCAGTGTATCTTTTTCAGTGTTAATTGCAATAAGTGAAGTGTCTTTTACTTCAGTATCATCAACGAATAGTTTAACTGGTTCGGCATATTTTTTCATCAGACTTGCCATATAGTTTGTAGGTTTTAAAGAATCCACTTCGAGTTTCAGATCAAACGGATTATTGATAAGAAATATATTGTAGCCCAATTTATATAGAGCTGTAAAAGCCAATTTTTTTCCGTCTGCTGAAACAGATATCTGGCTAAGTTGACTCCATGAATTTGTAATTGGAAAAGCCTCGCTTACAGAATTATTGTTTTGAGAATTATTCTCATTGGAAAGCAGACTTTTTTTGTAAATGTTATCTATTCCATTTTTATCCGATACAAATAAAATTTCTTTTCCGTCACTAGAAAATGCAGCAGACCTTTCATTGCTTAATTGCCAGTCGGTTAACCGGTCAATTATTCTTGATTCAACATCTATGGTATATAAATCAAGCTGATCATAGTTGTGATTATACATTTCGAAATCGTGAGGAATCTGAGAACTGTTTAGGTAATTCCCTCTATCGGATGAAAAAGCAATCTTACTGCCGTCTGGCGACCAAACCGGGTCTGAGTCGCTGAAAATATCATTTGTCAGGTTATCCAATGTACCGGTCGTTAAGTTATAAACATAAATATCCGATTGGACGTTATCGTGCCCGTTAAAAGCAATATTATTACCATCCCATGACCAATTAACCGAAGCTATTCCCGGCAATTTAAAAGGGAGTTCGGTAGTATTTTCGGTTTCAGTATCAACTATTCTAATCCGGTCGTAACCATTACGTTTAACAGAGAGAGCTATTCTTTTATTATCCGGAGCCCAAGTTATTGAAGGATGCATAAGGTTTAGTTCTTCAAAATCGTTTGCTCTACCGCTTTCTACTATTTTTTTCAGTACTTTTGCTGTGCTTACTTCCATTATATAAACATCGAGGTAAATATCTCTATCGGAAATAAATTCAATCTTATCGCCTTGTGGAGAAATAGCCGGGCTGGAATTATAAAACCCGCCATCCTTTCTGTTATCTGTAAGTCTTTTAGCAAATTCGTCCGGATCTTCCTTAATAGCAATATCTGGCCAGTATTCTTTCTTCAAGCTTTTTTTCCATCTTTCATTTAGTTCTTCAATATTAATACCAATGGAAGCTTTAAGAGCAGCTTCGAAAGAGCCAGCGCTCTGAACCCTATTAATTAGTTCGCCAATTTTCTGATTTCCGTAAGTATCGGCAAGGTATTTGAAAACGGATTGACCGCCACGGTAACCGAGATAACCAGTTAATCGATTAATATCTGGAAGAACTTCGGTAATAATTGCATTTCTAATAAACATATCTGTATTGGTTTCCCAACCCTGTGATAAATACTCGGCGCTTCCTTCCATAAACCAGTGCGGAAGCTGCAAAGTAATTCCCTTAGAAATAATATTCTGAACACTTCCGCCATAATATAAATCCTGCATAAGAGCGTGAACAAGCTCGTGGTGAATAACATGTCTAAATTTTTCGTATGATCCTTCGAATGGAAATACAACACGGTTCTTAAATGGTTCTGTGAATCCACCAATGCCCTGACCTAAATATTCATCAGTAATATTGGTTTCAACAAAATCATTGTGAGAACTATAGACTATTAACGCAATCCGGTTGTTAATTCGGTAATTGATACCTTTTTGCAGCTCTTCTATAGCGTCTTCTGCAACGGCAGCAGTAAACTCTGCAATTCTTTCGCCGCCTTCTGCAAAATAAATATCGAAATGCCTGGATTGAATGTAAAGCCACTTATAATTTTTGTACTGAACTTTATTTTGACCGAATTGTGCAGATGCCACGCCGGATAGAATTATCAATAGTAAAAACGAATAATATATTTTTTTCATAACATACCTCTAAATTCTTATTAGTCGAGAAGAACAAAATCGATTTCGCGCTTTTCGATATCAACACGTACCAATTTTACATTTACTTTATCGCCTAAACGGATTTTTCTACTGGTTCTTTTTCCGGTAATTGAATATTTTCTTTCATCAAATATGTAAAAATCATCTTCCAAATCTCTATACTTTATTAAACCTTCCGCTAAATTAGTACTCAATTCAACAAAAATTCCAAAATTTGTTATACCGGAAACCACACCGTGAAATTCAGTTCCTACTTTACCTTTAAGATATTCAATTTGTTTCAGTTTTACAGATAATCTTTCTGCATTTATTGAATTTCGTTCTCTTTCGGATGCATGATTGCAAATATTTTCTAATTCTTCTACCGAAAAATTATTCTCTTTATTGTTTATGAAATCGAAAATCAGTTTGTGAACTATTAAATCTGGAAATCTACGGATTGGTGAAGTAAAGTGAGTGTAATCTTTAAAACCTAATCCGTAATGACCAATGTTATTTGTTGAATAAATCGCTTTAGCCATAGACCTGATTGCAATTTCGTTAATAACGGCTTCTTCTTCCGTTCCTTCGCAGCTTTGCAGCAATTGCTGAAACTGTTTCGATTTATTAGCCGAATTAGGATCGAATGAGTAACCTAAAGACTTCACAAACCCAGAAAACTCTAAAATCTTTTCTCTATCCGGTAGATCGTGTATCCGATAAACAAACGGACGGTTCATTTTGTTCTTTTTAGGATTAACATGAGATGCAATTATTTGATTAGCCAAAAGCATAAACTCTTCTATTAAATTGTTGCTTTCCCTAACCTCTTTAATATTAATTTCTACTGGAATTCCGTTTTTATCCAGTTTAAAGACAACTTCAGGAGAAAAAAAGTTTATGCTCCCTTTCTTCATTCTTTTAGAACGAAGCTTTTGAGCAAGGTTGTTAAGCAGAAGTATTTCTTTACTGAAGTCTCCTTTTCCCTCTTCTATTATTTTCTGAACCTCTTCGTAAGTAAATCTTTTCTTGCTGTTTATAATGCTCTTTTTTATTTCATAGGAAACAACTTTGGAAGCCGGGGTCATCTCAACAATTACAGAATATGTAAGCCGATCCTTATTTGGAACAAGCGAACAAATAACATTCGATATTTTTTCTGGAAGCATTGGAATAACTTTACCAACAAGATATACGCTTGTACCTCTATTAAATGCTTCTTTATAAATAGGGGAGTTATCTCTAATAAAATGACTAACATCTGCAATATGAATTCCAACAGAAAAATTTCCATTAGGTAACCGTTCAACCGAAACTGCATCATCAAAATCTTTTGCATCTTCAGGATCAATTGTAAATGTATAAGAGTTTCTTAGGTCGAGGCGTTTCTTAATCTCTGTGTCCGGAATATTTTCTGATATTGCCTCAGCTTGCTTTAGCACTTTATCGGAAAACTTGTAAGAAATTCCGAATTCGCGTCCTATTGATGCAATTTCTGCATCATAACTTCCAGATTTACCAAGTACCTCCAGAATTTTTCCTTCTGGATTAACATCAGGGGAATTCCATTCAATACTTCCAACAACAACTTTATCGCCGGGTTTTGCATTGTTCAGAAAATTGTCTGCAACATAAATATCGCGGTGAATTTTTTTATTGTCCGGAACAACAAAATAAAACGATTTACTTTTTTCAAGTCTTCCAACAATTTCGATACGGCTCCGTTCAACAACATCCACAATTCTGCCTTCTATATTCTTACCATGTTTTTTAGCGAGCAGAATTACATGAACAATATCTCCATCCAACGCAGTACCTAAATTTTTGCCGGGTATAAATACATCGGTTTTACCAGCAAGACCTTTTAAAACAACAAATCCATAATCACCTTCGCTAATTACTTGAAGCTGTCCTATCAACCGATCAGCACCTGTATTATTCAAGGAATAACGCTTGCCTTGTTTATGAAGATAATTTTCTTCGGTTAATTTGTAGAGAACACTTTTAAGTTCGGCATATGCATATTCTTCGGTAATAGAGAAATGTTTGGCTATCTCTCTGGATTTAAGTTTGAGGGAAGGATGATTTTTAAAGTAAGCTTTGATTTCTTTTTTCATCAGAATTCGAATTTATATTTAAGAGCCATTTCGTTTATTTTATCATCAAGAAGATGAGTCTGCCCAATTGGGTCTTTTCTTTCAAGGCGAATCAAAAATTTAGGATTGAACAAGTATTCAATTTTAAGATTCGCTTTGCCAATATTTTGAAACACCTCGGTAGTTCCACCGAAACTGTAGCGCAGGTTCTGTATTCTACCCGATAAGCTGAATTTTGTGTAATCGCCGGTTTGGCTTATTTGAATATTGTTTACAAGGTCTCCAACAGCAGAATTAACAAAGCTTGATAGTATTGAACCAAGGAATGATGTAGCAGTGTTGCCAATTGCATTTGTCTGCCCGGCTACCTGTGCACGGTCCTGAGCAGTTAAATCGTCTTTAAACTTACCGATTAAAATAAATGAGAATGCATCAGAATAATCGTAACGGGTTTCTCTTATATTGTTTTGAATATTTCTTTGCCCAACATAGACGCCAATACTTTCAGTATTACTTGCAAGGTTTTTGCCAAGGTCTTTTAACAGACCATTAATTTTTATTTTTACAGCAACATCCTGAGGAGCAGAAGATAAATTTCTGGGGTCGATGTAATCGCTGGTATATGTTGCTATAATATCTAAATATGGATTGGTAATATCGGTTTCGAAGCGGATCTTTCCTTCTGCATCAAAAGTCTTGAAGAATTCCAGTTTGGAACCGCTCATTAGGTCGAATGCGCCTTGAGCGCGGACTTCTCCGGCAACACTTTCGTAATTTAATTCGCCGCGCATTTCAACTAACAGTTTTTGATT
>DYHC01000157.1 GCA_020724325.1 Melioribacter roseus | reverse complement strand
AACTAAGGAAGAACAGTCAGTATCATTTAACTAAATATTACGCACTCATCTCGTTTGTGAGCGGGATTAATTAATAGCTTCAAAAGCCGATTCGTTGATTATTAAATTGATTCGGGAGGAAGATGAAAAAATCAGAAAAAGTTGAATTTGTAAATAAGATTAAAGAGCTTGTAAATAATTCCTACGGAGTATTCCTGGTTGATTACCGTGGCGTAACTGTTGAGGATATCAACAAACTTCGCGTAAACTTCCGTAAAGAAGGTGTTACTTACAAAGTCTTCAAAAATACTCTTTTTAAAAAAGCCCTTGAACAATTAGGGCGTTACGAAAAATTCAATGAACAACTTGTTGGTATGATTGGTGTTGCATTTGTTGGCGAAAATTTTGTTGCACCGGCAAAAATAATAAAAAAGCATTACGACGACACTAAGAAATTTGTATTCAAAGGTTGTTACATTGACAACAATTTTTATGGAGCTGATCAATTAGATACCCTTGCCTCTATGCCTACAAAAGAAGAAATAATTGCAGGTATTATTGGAAGTGTTAATTCCCCAGCTTCTGGAATTGTTGGAGCAATTAACGCAGTTATTCGTGATCTCGTTATTGTTATTGATGAGGTAAGCAAAAAGAAAGCTGCATAAGTTTTAAGAAAATAAATACATAAGTATAGGAGAAATAAAAATGTCAGAAAAAATTTCTGAAATTGTTGAGAAGATTAAAGCACTTACATTAGTAGAAGCTGCTGAATTAAAAAAAGCATTAGAAGATGAATTTGGCGTTACAGCTGCTGCTCCGGTTATGACGGCTGGCGCTCCTGCCGCCGCGGCTGCTGCGCCTGTTGAAGAAAAAACTGAATTTGATGTTATTCTTCAAGCTGCTGGTGCAACTAAGATTAACGTAATTAAAGTTGTCCGCGCTCATACCGGTCTTGGATTGAAAGAAGCTAAGGATTTAGTAGACGGTGCACCAAAAACTGTTAAAGAAGCAGTATCTAAAGACGAATCTGAAAAGATTAAGAAAGAGTTAGCAGAAGCTGGCGCTACTGTTCAAATTAAGTAATTAGTAATTCCACTAATTCTTAACAAAAATTAAAGTGGTAAGGTGAAAAATTTCCTTACCACTTTCTTTCATTTTAGAAAATGAAAGAAACCTAATAAAAATATTGGAGGTTAGGTTTGGAAAAAACAAAAATTAACAAAAGTAACGGAAGAATAACTTTCTCTTCAATTATTTCTGCAATGAAAGTTCCGGATCTTTTGAATATACAGTTGGAATCTTTTGAAGATTTTCTTCAAGTAAAAGTTCAGCCATCGGAACGGGATAACAAAGGCTTGCAATCCGTGTTCAATCAAAATTTTCCTATTCTTGATAACAAGGAATTTTATAGATTAGATTTTATAGAATATTATATTGAGAAACCGCGTTTTTCAATTCCAGAATGTGAAGAACGCGGACTTACGTATTCGGCGCCACTAAAAGCAAAACTCCGGTTATCAACCAAAGATGATGAAACAGGTGAGTACGTTAATACAGTTGAGCAGGAGGTTTACCTTGGAAATCTTCCTTTTATGACTGGAAGAGGAACATTTATTATAAATGGTGCAGAAAGAGTTATAGTAAACCAATTACATCGTTCACCGGGAGTTGCATTTGCCCAAACATTACATCCTAACGGAACTCCAATTTATTCTGCAAGAATTATTCCTTTTAGAGGTTCGTGGGTTGAATTTGCTACAGACATAAATAATGTTCTTTATGTGTACATAGACCGCCGTAAAAAATTTCCATCTACAACATTACTAAGAGCTCTCGGTTATGAAACAGACGAGCAAATTCTAAATCTGTTCGATCTGATTGAAGAAATTACCAGCAAGCAGCTAAGTGTGGATAAACACACTGGCAGAATTGTAGCCAACGACGTAATTGATTTACATACAGGTGAAATTTATGCATCAAAAGATTCGGAATTAACTGAAGAAGTAATTACAAGTATTAAGAGATCTTCTGTTCAAAGAATTCAACTGTTGAGTTCGGAAACCACAATTGAACAAGACCTTATAATAAATACACTTAAAAAAGATATTTCAAAAACTAGAGAAGAAGCATTATACGCTATCTATCGTCAGTTACGCTCTGGTGAAGCACCGGATGTAGATACAGCTATTGGATTGATTGATAAATTGTTTTTTAATGATAAGAGATATGATCTTGGTGACGTTGGCAGATTTAGGATGAATGATAAATTAGGTTTGAATGTTGATGAAAAGACACGTGTATTAACTGTTGAAGACATTATTGCTATAATGAAGAATATTATAAAGCTGAAAATCGGAAATGTTAGCGTTGATGATATAGACCATTTAGGTAATAGAAGAGTTAGAACTGTTGGCGAACAATTAATGCAGCAGTACAATGTAGGACTTGCACGAATGGCGCGAACTATTAAAGAACGTATGAATATGCGTGATAACGAAAATATGCAGCCGCAAGATTTAGTTAACGCAAGAACAATAAGCAGTGTTATCAATGCATTTTTCGGAACTAATCAGTTATCACAATTTATGGATCAAACAAATCCATTGTCCGAACTTACACATAAAAGAAGAGTCTCTGCCTTAGGACCTGGCGGATTAACACGCGAAAGAGCTGGATTCGAAGTCCGCGACGTTCATCATTCGCATTATGGTCGCTTATGTCCTATCGAAACACCTGAAGGTCCAAATATCGGGTTGATCTCTTCGCTTACAATTTTTACACGTGTTAATAACTATGGATTTTTAGAGACGCCTTACAGAAAAGTTAAAGAAGGAAAAGTATCAAGCAGTATAGATTACTTAAGTGCTGATCAGGAAGATGAGTTCATTATTGCACAAGCTAACGCTCCTCTCGATGATCAAAACCGTTATATGCTAGATAGAGTTAAATGTAGATTAAAAGGGGAATTTCCCGTTGTAACTCCGGAAGAAGTTAATTACATGGACGTAGCCCCGGCACAAATTGTAAGTTCTGCTGCTGCGCTTATTCCATTCCTTGAACATGATGATGCTAACAGAGCACTTATGGGTTCCAATATGCAGCGTCAGGCAGTTCCTTTGCTTGGACCTAAAGCTCCTATTGTTGGAACAGGAATGGAACAAAAGATCGCCAGAGATTCGCGCTCGATTATTACTGCAGAAGATAATGGCGTGGTTGAATTTGTAGATTCGAAAATAATTATTGTTAAATACGATGTTGATGAAAATAGCCCCGAAGCTTTGGTAAGTTTTGATGATGAAAGAAGAGTGGAATATCAACTCACAAAATTTTCCGGTACTAATCAGGAAACATGTTTTACTCAAAAACCTGTTGTTATTTCCGGACAAAAAATTAAAAAAGGTGATGTATTAGCAGACGGTCCCGCTATTGAAAAAGGTGAATTAGCTCTTGGAAGAAATGTTTCTGTTGCATTCATGCCCTGGAGAGGATATAATTTTGAAGACGCCATTGTACTTAGTGAAAGATTGGTCTCAGAAGATATATTTACATCAATTCATATTGAAGAATTCGAATTACAGGTTAGAGAAACAAAACGCGGCGAAGAAGAACTTACACGCGATATTCCAAACGTAAGTGAAGAAGCTACAAAAGATCTTGATGAAAATGGAATTGTTAGAGAAGGTGCCGAAGTTAAAGAAGGTGATATATTAATTGGCAAAATTACTCCTAAAGGTGAAACTGACCCAACACCGGAAGAAAAACTTCTTAAAGCAATATTTGGAGATAAAGCCGGCGATGTTAAAGATGCATCCTTAAAAGCACCTCCGGGGTTAAAAGGAACGGTAATTAAAACCAGGTTATTCAGCCGTAAGAAAAAAGATTCTGAAGCTAAAAAACTGGAAAAGAAACAACTCGACACTCTCGAGGTTACCTTTAAGAAGAAGAGAGATGATCATTATTCTAAACTTGTAAAAAAGCTTACAAGAATTACTGAAGGAAAAACAACTTCAGGAATTAGAGACCTTGACGGCTCTGTAGTTCTTAGAAGCGGGTCTTCAATTAAAGATTCTACATTCGAAGATATTGAAGACATTACAAAACTTGATTATACAAAGGATTGGTTCGAAAGAAAAAACACAAATGAACTAATCAAACAACTCTTCTCAAATTACTTTACAATTTTGGCGGATATTGAAGAAGATTATAAGCGAGAAAAACTAAAAATTCAGAGCGGAGACGAATTACCTCCGGGTATTACTCAATTAGCAAAAGTATATGTTGCTAAGAAAAGAAAAATTTCTGTTGGTGATAAAATGGCAGGTCGTCATGGTAATAAAGGTGTTGTTGCCAAAGTTGTTCCTGTTGAAGATATGCCATATCATGAAGACGGTACACCGGTAGATATAGTTCTAAATCCTCTTGGCGTACCATCGCGAATGAACCTTGGGCAGCTTTATGAAACGGCTTTAGGATGGGTGGGAAAGAAAATTGGAGTAAAGTTCGAAACTCCCATTTTTGATGGTGCAACTGTTAAAGATGTAGAAGAATGGTTGGAAAAAGCCGGCTTACCAAATGGAAGTAAAACATGGCTTTATGACGGCAGAAGCGGTGAAAAATTCCATCAGAAAGTTACAACCGGATATATATATATGATGAAATTAGGTCACATGGTTGACGATAAAATACATGCTCGTTCCATTGGACCATATTCTTTAATTACTCAACAGCCACTTGGCGGCAAAGCCCAGTTTGGCGGGCAGAGATTTGGAGAAATGGAAGTTTGGGCTCTCGAAGGTTACGGGGCTGCCCATGTTCTTCAAGAAATATTGACCGTTAAAAGCGATGATGTCTCCGGTAGAGCCAAGACTTATGAAGCTATAGTTAAAGGTGAGAATATTCCCGAGCCAAATATTCCAGAAGCTTTTAATGTTATGATAAAAGAATTACAAGGTCTTGGACTTGACATAAAAATTAATTAGTCAACCGTAAGATCTGTCCATTACAGATTTTTAGGAGAAAATATATGAGATTGAAAACACAAGAAACTAAACTAAAGCAGATAGAAAAAATCACTATAAGTCTTGCTAGTCCGGATGATATACTTTCAAGATCTCATGGTGAAGTTACTAAACCGGAAACAATCAATTACAGGTCGTTCAGACCAGAGAAAGATGGATTATTCTGCGAGAAAATTTTTGGTCCTGTTAAAGATTGGGAATGTGCTTGCGGTAAATACAAAGGTATTCGTTACAAAGGAATTGTATGCGATCGTTGCGGTGTTGAGGTTACACTTAAAAGTGTTCGCCGTGAAAGAATGGGACATATTTCTCTTGCTGTTCCTG
>DYHC01000156.1 GCA_020724325.1 Melioribacter roseus | reverse complement strand
TAATTAGTAATTTGGGTTTAATTCCGGTATCAACGGAATTATTCATTTCTGAAGTCCCCATTTTTTATCTCCACTTATAATTATTGTGAACGTTGTACCGCTTCCCGGTTCACTATTAACTTTTATTTTAGCTCTGTTTAAGTCGATAAATAGCTTTACAAGAGCCAGCCCAAGACCAGTTCCTTCATAAGGTCTTGTATAACTCATATCGGCTTGAGAAAAAGGAGTAAATAATTTTTCTTGATATTCTTTAGAAATTCCTATACCTGTATCGCGAACATCAACACAGACATTGTTATTCTCGCGGTAAAGAAAAATTTCAACTTTCCCTAAAGGAGTGTATTTAATAGCATTGTCCAGTAGGTTAATGAATATCTGAGCAATCGAATAATGATCTGCCGTAACAGTTGTATCATCTTCGAGCCGGTTAACAATATTGAGGCGAAGATTTTTTTCATCTGCAAAAGTTCGGAATTCATTTACGATTGTGTAAATTAAAGCGTATATATTAATCCGTTCGAACCGCGCTTCGTATTTGCCGGTTTGTAATTGCGACATATTAAGCATAAGGTCGAATGTTCTGTAAAGACGCTTGCTGTTGTTTATAATTGAACGGAGTATGTCGTTATACTCGCTCGATTTATCATGCAGTTCCTGCATCAATAAATTGCTGTATCCGCTTATTACGTTTAAAGGCGAACGGATTTCATGCGATATTTGTGAAAGGAAATACTCTTTCAGCTTTTTAGATTCTTCTGCTTTTACCAGTGCTGCCTTAAGATCCTTTTCTGTTTTCTTAAGGTCTGTTATATCGCGTCCATAAACCTGGCATACTTTGAACTTTGGAACACCGGCAATTATGAACTGATAATATTTATCGCCAAGCAAGGTAGTGTAAGTTACAGACTTGTTGTGCGTAATCAGATCCTGTGTATCGAAGCTTTTGATAAACGGAAGCACTACTTCTACATGCTCACCTACAAGAATTTTGTGCGGAAAAATAGTGTGAGCAGAATTATTTGCCAGAATAATCTTACCCGTTTCTTCGAATCTGAAGATAGGATCCGATGCAAGTTCGGCAAACAGCGCCATTAGTTCTGCTTGCTGAAGTTTTAAATTCTCCTGCTCCTGCAGATGCTTCTTGCGCATCGGTATAATAACATAACGGTAGTAAATGTATGTTACTAAAATTATTATCGCTATCAATAAAAGAGAAAATAACAGTGGATTCTCTAAACTAAAGAATGTACTAGGCGTTATTTCCTCTAACGATTGAAAAGTAGAATCCAAAGATGATTTGCGCGATTGTTGTAATAATAAAAAATGCAGTTGCATCAGAAAAACTTGTTAACACATTAAAAAATTTTGTAATTATAGTAAGAATATAGAGAATCAATACTAGATGAAATAAATTTATCTTTTTGTTTAGTGCAAAATTTACAATAAATTTTTTTAAAATTGCCGTTAAAATTAGAAATTGAATTGCTATAAGAATAATGAGACTCTGGCTTGTAGTAAAATTAGAATATATTACAATGCCTATTAAAACTACCAACCCCGAAAAAACCAAAAACCAATTTCTTTTTATTGAAGATGTATCTAACAGACTAATAAATAGTAAAAAGTTTGTAAAAATGTAAAACGATAGGGGAACATTCTGGAATGTAATTTTAGAATATAGTATTACCAAAGGATCAATAAACGCAAGTATTAAAAAGAAAAAGAAATAATTAGTTTTGTATTGTCTTATAGGTGGAATTAACCATAATACTATACTAAAATAGAACAATCCTTTTATCAGGTTATGCAAGGAAATATTCTCCACAAATTAATATATACACATTGGCGGACAGGGTAAAGCCATCTCTAAGGTTTCTTCATCGCCGGTTACAGAAAAAATTATATCTCCGGATTGAACCGCCGCGGTTGAAGACTGTCCGCTCTTCGGATTAGATTTTGGAGCATTATACCTTAGTTCAAAAGTTACATATCTGCTGTGTGTTCTATCAAGAAATGCTTGTACAACCTCTTTGCTGAACATATAAGCAACTTCATTTTTATCAAGCGAAAAACCTCTTTCGGTTAGAGAAAATTTCTTTTCATCTAGTACATAAACTCTGCTGTTCTTAATAGCGAAAAGAACATAATCCCCGGCTTTTTCAATTGCTTTTTGGATATCGGTTTTTGCAACTCTAATAGAACCCATTACCTTGCCGAATAAAATGTTGGCTTCTCCTTTATTAAAGGACTTGCCAACAGTTCCGAATTTACCCTGGGCATTTACTGTTGCAGAAGCAAAGAAAAGAATAAAAGAAAACAGAACGAAAAAAGAAAATAACTTTTTCATAATAACCCCTCTTAATGTTGTGTTAAAAAAATAGATGTTTATGAGCATGAAAAATACAAAAGACTTTCGTACCCGCAAATAAATATATTTATAAAAACAATAAAAAACAGCAGGTTTGTATAGGAAAAACTAAAAGATTCCAGCAATACTCTTACCGCATTTTTGGCAGGAACCATTATATAAATTATTCTTAAGAACCGAATGCCAATTTCTTTTTATTAAAGCTGAATTACACGAAGGGCAGTAAGTTGTTTGTCCATCAGCATCGTGAACATTACCGAGGTAACAATATTTTATACCAATCTTCTTAGCAATATCCCGTGCTTGTCTTAGAGCAGCTGCCGGGGTTGGCGGTTTATCCTTCATCTTAAAATCAGGATGAAACGCTGTAAAGTGTAAAGGAACTTCATCTCCCAAATTATTTACAATCCAATCGCACATTTGATAGAATTCTAATTCGTTATCGTTCTCACCGGGGATTATCAGATTAGTAATTTCCAGCCAGACGTTGGTTTCATGTTTTATCCAAACTAATGTATTCAGTACATCACTCAAATGGGAGAAAGTAAGTTTATGATAGAATGTTTCTGTAAAAGCTTTAAGATCAACATTTGCGGCATCTACATATTTATATATTTCTTTACGAGCTTCTTTATCGATATATCCGGCTGTTACAAGAACATTTTTTAATCCTTCTTCCCGTGCAATTTTTGAAACATCAATTACATATTCGCCAAAGATAACAGGATCGTTATAAGTAAATGCAATGGACGGTGTTTTATATTTTAATGCAAGTGCAACCACTTCATCCGGTGCAGCATAAATTGAGTTGGTTGAATCGAGTTTGGCTTTGCTTGTTGACCAGTTCTGGCAGAATTTACATCCGAGGTTACAGCCCGCAGTTCCAAAGCTTAATATTTGCGAGCCGGGTAAAAAGTGGTTTAATGGTTTCTTCTCAACCGGATCAATTGCAAATCCCGTTGGTCTGCCATAACCTATTGAAAAGAGCTTGCCGCCAATGTTTTGTCTAATGTAGCAGAACCCGGCTTGTCCTTCGCCAATGGTACAATATCTTGGACATAAAGTACAGAGCAGCTTTCCGTTAGGTGCCGGCTCCCACCACTTTGCTATATGATTTTGTTGGTCGCGCATTTGTATGTTATCAGATAACTTCGAAGCGGATCCAATTCTCTCTTATATTAGATATTTTCAATCCGCCTTCAGTATAGATTACCAAATCCCCGGGTTCTACCAGATTAAATTTCGAAATTAAATTACGAGCTTCTCCGGCGGCATTATATCTATAACTTATATCTTTGCAAAAGAGCGAAGTTACGCCCCATCTTAAATTCAGCTTATTCATTGTGTCGAAACTATCCGTTACAGCAATAATCTTTGCATTAGGTTTGAACTTAGCTAAACTATTTGGCGTATTACCTTTACTTGTAAAAGCAACAATAGCTTTAGCGTTAATCTGTCTGCTAATCGCACAAATTCCTTTATTCATGGAATCAAAAAGTTTTTCCTGAATTTCAACGGGCACATCAAAATTAATTTCTTTCTCAAAAACAAACGAACTTTCTGCGTTAGAAATAATTTCTTTCATTACCTTTACAGATTGAGCAGAAAACTTGCCAACGGAAGTTTCGGCACTTAGCATTACAACATCGGTTCCGTCCCAAACCGCATTAGCTACATCCGATGCTTCTGCACGCGTAGGAATAGGATTATTAACCATTGATTCGAGCATTTGAGTTGCAGTAATAACCAATTTACCGGCTTCGTTGCATCTTCTTATCAAACGTTTTTGAATAATTGGTACATTGTGCGGCTGAAGCTCTACGCCTAAATCGCCTCTGGCAATCATAATTCCATCTGCAGCAGCAAGAATTGATTCAAAATTTTCTACGGCTTCTTGTTTTTCAATTTTTGCAATTATCGGTTTATCTAATCCTTTACTAAGCAGCCATTCGCGTAGTTTTATAATATCCGAAGCATCTCTTACAAATGATAATGCTATATAATCAACTCTGTATTTCAATGCGAACTCAAGATTTTCCAAATCTTTTTCAGTTACAGATACAGCGGATAATTTCATACCGGGGAGATTCATTCCTTTTTTAGGGCGAAGTATTCCGCCTTCTATTATTTTACAAATAACAGAATCTCTGCTCTTTTCTATAATCTGTAATTTAATAAGCCCGTCATCAATTAAAATTAGATCATCTGTTTTTGCATCCTGCACCAATTGTTTATAACTGGTTGAAATTTTTTCTGCTGTGCCTACATAGTCATTAATTGTAATTTCAATTTTACCTCCGGTTCTTAATTCAATTTCCGGTTTAGAAAGCTGCCCTATTCTAATCTTTGGTCCCTGTAGGTCAATTAATATTGGGATTGGCAGCGACTTACTTACGCAGATTTCGTTGATGATGTTGAAAATATTTTCGAAAAACTTAAAATCGCCGTGAGAAAAATTAAGTCGTATTCCATTTATTCCGGCATTAACAATTGCTTCAAGACTTTCCTTTGAAGAAGTAGCCGGACCAATAGTTGCAAGAATTTTTGTTTTAAGAAAGTTTTTCATTTCTTCTTCTTTTTGTTTTTGGAAGGATTGTTTTTGTTCTCAGTTTGTTTAGAATTATTTTTTTTCTGAGCCGGTTTAAGTTTCTTATGCATTTTTATTAGTTCTTTTTCAACCAGACCGAATAAAGTATTGGGTTCAAACTTACCGGATTTTAATCTTAAACCGGCTTTAATTCCCGTTAATAATTCGATGGCATCTTCAACCTTACTTACGGGATAGATATGAAATTTACCTATTCGGACGGCATCGATAATTTCCTCTTTCAGCATAAGGCCTTTAACATTTTGGATAGGAATTATTACACCGTAATTTCCGTTTAATCCTCTATTGGAACAGACATCAAAGAAACCTTCAATTTTTTCGTTAACGCCGCCAATCGGCTGGATTTCACCT
>DYHC01000155.1 GCA_020724325.1 Melioribacter roseus | reverse complement strand
TTAATTAATTTTTGAATCCGGGATCTGGAGGCATTCTCAACTGAATTAGCAAGGTAAATATCAATTCTTTCTTTCTTCTTTCCCTCAGGCAGAACAATCCTAATTTTCTTTTCTAATATTATTTTCGACATTACTGGCTAATGAATTACTCGTTTCTAAATTGTTAGGTTGAGAAGGTGAAAATTCTTCATTGGAAACAGGTAGAGATTTTATTTCTTCCTTACTTACATCATCTTTAGCCGGTTCAGTTTTATGAAATATCAGCAACAACACTACTCCAATAGTAACTGTTGCATCTGCGATGTTAAAGATTGGCCACCGGTCGAATGTTTTGCCTAAAATTGTAAAGTCGAAGAAATCGACATTAAAAAAATCAACAACTCTTCCATAAAAAATTGGAGCATAACCGTAAAAGACTCCGTAAAAAGTTCTGTCGATTAAGTTACCTATAGCACCACCTAATATGAAAGCAAGCGATAGTCTTACAATCAATTTCTGATGCCTTGATTTATAAAAGTAATAAAATATACCGATGCTTGCTAACAGAGAAAATAGTGACAACAATAGTTTTGACGAGTCGCCAACTTCAATTCCAAATGCCAGCCCTGGATTTTCGACAAATGTTATTTTGAAAAAATCCCCAATTACATTAATGCTTTGTCCATAGTACATCCCGTCAACATGAATGTTAAGTAAAGGAATAGTTCCTCCTTTAACAAGGAACTTAGTAATTTGATCAGCTATAACAATGAACAGTGTTGAGTATAAAACTTTCACAGGATTCCCAATTCATTAAAGGATTTTATGTTTTCATTTTTTGTTTAACTTGCAAACAGTGTTGTGTATGAGGAACAGCCATTAGTCTATCTTTTGGAATGAGTGGACAGGTAGGACAAAGATACTGTGGTTCGTCAATACACTCAATACAAATACCGTAGGTACCGTTTTCAATTCTTTGGAGAGCGTCATCTAAGTAACCCAAAAATTTATTCTCCCTCTGAGCCCAGAGATAAAGTTTTTCTCTTTCCATAGCATCGGTTCCTTGTTCAGCCATATGTAATGAATAAGGAGAGTTTTCGTTTACATATTGACCGGTTGTAGGGTCCATCATCTGATCTTTCAATGCCTGTAATTGTTCAATTATCTCATTTCTTTTTTCATTAATGACTTTTCTAAATTCTTCCAGATCCTTTTTAGAATAACCTTGAATTTTGCGAACGCGCTTTGTTGGAGAAATCACCTCAACCTGTTTAGTTCTTTTTACCTTAGGAACAGATTTTTTTGGTACGGATTTAGCTTTAGTAGTCTTTTTGTGTTTAACTACTTTTTTTGGTTTGCTTACGGTTTTTTTAACAGTCTTTTTTTTCACGACAGATTTTCCGGTTTTCTTTTTATCAACCTTTTTTTTCATAGTGCCTCCAAAATTTAATTATTTGCTTTAACTATTGTAATTATACAATCGTAGTCGCCTATTTTCCAGTCCTGTTTATACCCATTGTCAATTTCAGAATGAATTATATTTTCAGCAAGAACTTCATTAGCAATATAATCAGAAAACTTATTAATATAACCAATCAATTTTTCATCTCCGTTAGCAGAAAGGATGATGCGATCAACTACGTCCAGTCCATAATCTTTTCTCATATTTTGAACACGATTAACAAATTCTCTTGCGTAACCTTCAGCAATAAGTTCTTCGGTCAATTCAATATCAATTGCAACAGTAACACCTTCTTCTGTCTCTACAAGCCATCCTTCAATTTCGTGGCTTACAATTTCGACATCGTCACGTACAATTTTTACATTTTCGCTATCGATTTTAATTTCATACTCACCTGTTTTTTCCAAAGAATTTATTGCATTCTTATCAAGTTCTTTAATTGCAGCAGTAAGAGGTTTAACAAGTTTGCCGTACTTTGGTCCAATAACCTTAAAGTTTGGTTTGGCGGATTTATTAACAATTCCCGAATTATCTTCCAGCGCAATAAGTTCTTTAACGTTTATTTCTTCCAGTATAACTTGTTTCATTTCCTCAAGCACGTCACGTTTACTTTTGTCTACAACAACCATAATTTTTTTAAGCGGTTGACGCACCTTAAGGTTATGTTTAGCTCGCATCGAACGTGTTAGATAAACAACACGTTGGGCAATATCCATCTTTTCTTCAAGCTCAGATTCACTATAACACGGCTTAGGGAATTGTGACAAATGAACAGATTCATAATTTTCGAGTTTAGTAATTGTATTAAGACTTTGGTACAACTCTTCTGCAACAAACGGAATAAACGGTGATGATATTTTTGCAATTGTGATAAGGCATTCATATAAAGTCTGGTATGCTGATAATTTATTCTTGTTGATTTCGGATTTCCAGAATCTTCTTCTGCATCTCCTTACATACCAGTTTGATAATTGATCAATCGTAAAATTGGAAACCTGGCGTGCAGCTTTAGTAACGTCATATTGATTCATTAAATTCTGGAATTCACTAACCAACGAACAAAGTTTAGAAATTACCCACCTGTCAATTTCCGGTCTTTCAGCATATGGAATTAACGGTTCCTTAAAAGTAAATCCGTCTATATTAGCATAAAGGGTAAAGAAAGAATAAGTGTTGAGTAATGTTCCGAAAAATTTTCTCTGTACTTCAACAATTCCATCTTCATCGAACAAAGTAGGTTTCCAGGGAGGACTTGTTGTAACCAGGTACCATCTTGTAGTATCTGCGCCGTATTTATCGAACAGCATAAATGGGTCCACGGTATTACCGCGGCTCTTAGACATTTTCTGACCTTCTTTATCAAGTATCAATTCATTAACTATCAGGTTTTTAAATGTAACGCTGTTGAACAGCATTGTCCCTATTGCATGCAGCGTATAGAACCATCCTCTTGTTTGATCAATTCCTTCGCAGATAAAATCGCACGGATAATTTTTCTTAAAGAGTTCTACATTTTCGAACGGGTAATGGAATTGAGCAAACGGCATTGCACCGCTGTCGAACCAAACATCTATTAATTCAGGAGTACGCTTATAAACTTTTCCATCTTTCTCAAATTTAACCTCATCAACAAACGGTTTGTGCAGATCAATTTCTTGTTCAGGTAAATCTTTTACTGAAAATTTCTTCCCTTCTCTTTCAATAAAACCATCTTTCAGTTCTTTAATGGAGCCGACGCATATCATTTCCCCATCTTCATTCAGCCAAATCGGAAGCGGAGTTCCCCAGTATCTATCGCGTGATAAAGACCAGTCTTTATTTTCTTCTAACCAGTTTCCAAAACGACCAGATCCAACTTCCGGCGGATACCAGTTAATAGTATTGTTCAGCTCAATCATTCGATTTGCAACTTCAGTTGTTCTTATATACCAGCTGTCGCGCGCATAATAAATAAGCGGATTATCGCATCGCCAGCAATGAGGATAGGAGTGAAGGTAATCGTTGGTAGCACGATAAAGTAATCCTCTCTCTTTTAGATTTCTAATGATATCTTGATCTGCTCCTTTTTCTTCTGTTGTTTCGAACTGAATTGATTTTACGAGTCGTCCTGCAAAATCTGTAACCTGATCTGTAAAACGTCCGCTCTTTGTAACCGGCTGAATAAAAGGTAAATCAAATTTTCTTGATACTTCATAGTCATCGGCACCAAAAGCCGGAGCTATATGAACAACTCCTGTACCATCTTCCGTGCTAACAAATTCACCTGGAATAACATACCATGCTTTTTTATCAACCGGGATATAAGAGAACAATGGTTCATAGTTTTTATTCAGCAGCTGAGTACCTTTTAGCTCTTCAAGAATTGAATAATCTTCTTTAATAACTATCAATCTGGCTTTTGCTAAATATAATACTCCATGCTTTTCGTGTTTTATTTTCACATAGTCGATATCATTACCAACGGCAAGTGCTGCATTAGAAATCAAAGTCCATGGTGTAGTTGTCCAGACAAGAATAGAAGCGTCTTCATCCTTAAGTTTGAATTTAACAAACACACTTGGGTCCTGAACTTCATCGTAACCGAGGGCGAGTTCATGAGAAGATAAAGGTGTTTCGCAATGAGGACATTGAGGAACAATTTTAAAACCTTTATAAATCAATCCTTTTTTGAAATATTCCGATAAAGCCCACCAAACAGATTCAATATATTCGTTAGTACAGGTTATATATGGGTCATCAAGATTAATCCAGTAGCCCATCCGTTCAGTAAGAGTGCGCCATCCTTCTTTCATTTCGATATGATTATATACGAGTTCTTTAGCTTTCTTATTAAATTCTGCAACACCGTACTTTTCAATATCAGATTTTTGTGTAAATCCAAGTTCCTTTTCGAGTGCTATTTCGATTGGAAGACCATGTGTATCCCATCCGGCTTTTCTGTGAACTCTATAACCTTGTAAAGTTTTGTAACGGCAAACCAGATCTTTTAATGTTCTTGCCATTACATGATGGATTCCCGGTCGTCCATTAACGGTTGGCGGTCCTTCGTAAAATGTATAAGGATTATTCTTATCTCTTGATGAAATACTCTTTTCAAAAATATTATTTTCTTGCCAGAATTTTAGAATTCTTTCTTCTATTTCAGGGTAATTGATTTTGTCGCCTATTTGTTTAAACATCGCTTGTCTCTGCAAATGGATTTTATTTAGTTAATAAATTTCATTATTACCGGTCGGGAAAAGTTTTTAGTCCTCTTCAGATTCGTATTTCTTAATCAGTTCCTTCTCAGTTGAAATCAATTCCTTCAATCTAATTTCTATAAGATTTTTCCGTTCTATCATATCATCAATTGTCTGTTGAGTTTCATAAAGCATCTGCTCGGATTTTAATCTTGCGTCTTCAATAATAAGTTTAGCTTCATGATGCGTATTAGCCATAAGTCTTCTAATTTCTTCCAATTTATTTTTACTACCAACACTTTCTTTTTGTAAAATCAGTAATTCACAAACAACCATTCCGAAAAGAGCCATAGAACCAAGTGTGATATTTCGGAGAACATAAAGAATCATGTTTTCAACAATCAATTCACTCAGTCCGAAGTATTCGCTAAAGATGGATACGAGTAAAATACTGATGAAGACAGAACCAACAATAACTGAAAAAATTACTTTGCCTCCGTGATTATAAGCGAGGGTTTTATTCATTAACCATCCACATGCAAAAGAAAAAATTGAAAGAACAAACCAAACAGAAAAATTTTGATAACCGGCTTTGAACAAATCTGTGCTCAAAAAATTAGAAGCGAAAATAATTACTGCAAGCAATCCGGCTGTTGCATAATAAATCGGTTTTCTATTAGTCATAGCGCTTTAATTACCTCTTTCATTATCAAAGTCATT
>DYHC01000154.1 GCA_020724325.1 Melioribacter roseus | reverse complement strand
TTGCATTAGCAACACTCAGTTTAACTTTTGTTGCAGAATCTATAAGACTGCCGAAAATAAAATTAATTCTGAATCCAAGCAGAAGTATGTAAAGAACCGCTATAGATACTATAACTCCGGCTGTAAGAATAAGGAAGTAGATACCTTTGCCGGACTGGTGAATTTTCTGACGATGATCCATCTATTCTATTTCTTTATTTTCTATCTGTAAAATATACTATTTGCAAATGGTTCTAAAGTTATAGAATAGATTCCATTAATAGTTACATCTTTACCGGACCACAAATCAATATAATTACCTTTCAGGTTATCGTTATCTATCCGTACGGTTTTTTTCATATTGGAAAGATTGAAAAAGGCAATCACTTTATTGTTATCCTTTTGACGACTAAATGCAAAGATTGATGAATCGCCAAGCTCAATCTTAATAATTTCACCGCCGAAAGGGCCATTCCACAGTGCTTTATTCTCTTTCTTAAGTTTGAACAGTTTGGTATAAATGGAACGATACTCGTTCTCTTTCCATTGAATCGGGTCTTTTTCGAAGAAGAGAAGCCGCTTGTTTAAACCACCTTCCATTCCAGAATAGACCAGCGGCATATCCGGCACAACTCCTGTAATAACAGCAAATTGTTTAGAGAATTTTCCAAATCTTTCCTGATCAGTACCATGCCAGGAATTCTCATCATGGTTTGTAGTGAAAACCATCCTGTAGGCATCATGTGGATAAACGGTTTTTTCTAGCTCAAATAAATTGTGCAGATCATCTGCATTCTTTTTTCCTGCTGCAATATCAACAAACAGATCTTTCAACTGCCAGTTATAGGTCATATCAAATACCTGGTGAAGTTCGGGTTCATGTGCTTCTGCGAGCATGAAAAGTTTTTTGTTTGTTTCTAATTTAGGACGTAACCACTTCCAAAATTCTAAAGGAACCATAGCGGCAACATCGCATCGAAACCCATCTATATTATATTCATCAACCCAGAATTTCATTGCATCGTACATATAATTCCACACTTCTTTATTATCATAGTTAAGATCTATTACGTCTGACCAATCAAACGGCGAAACATAATTCCCATTTTTATCCTTAGTATAAAATTCAGGATTTGTTTTAGTCCACCCATGGTCCCAAGCCGTATGATTTGCAACCCAATCAAGAATAACATACATACCCAGACTATGTGCTTTATTAACCAGACCTTTAAAATCATCTAAAGTACCAAATTCGGGATTAACCTCCTTAAAGTTCTGAACGGAGTAGTAACTTCCTAAAGTACCCTTCCGGTTTTTTACACCGATTGGATGAATTGGCATTATCCATAAAATATCAACGCCCATTTCCTTTAGTTTGGGCAAATGATTAGAGAAGGCATTAAATGTACCCTCGTTGGTAAATTGACGGATGTTTACTTCATAAATTGTTGCATTATAACTCCATTGCGGAGCCTTAATAGAATCTGGAATTTCTGAATTTTTAATGTCGTCTCTGTTTTTGCACCCATTAAATAAAAGTGAGACTACAAGTAACGGAAGAATCATCCTTATTTTATTTTTTACCATAGCAAAATTTAATCCTTTTAGTTGATCTTTTTTTTTGGCAGATAATTTAAGAAAAATAAACTGTTAGAAAAATCTTATTTTTTGATTATTTTATCTCAACAAACAAAGTAATACTATGAAGAAAATTGTCACGGACCCCGTTATTAAATTTTTTATTTCTGCAGTCGGCATAATATTAATCCTCCTGGTTTTGAAAGAACTTCAGCATATTTTTCTGCCTCTTGTTATTGCCTATTTCTTGTTTTTTCTTTTTGAACCGTTCAATAGAATTCTTGCTAAGATTAAGTGTCCACATGGTATCGTAATTATTATAGATATTTTGGTTTCGATAATAATAATTGGCGGGGCTTCAAAAATTGTTATAGATGCATTTATGCAGTTTGGCGAGAGATTACCGGAAATGGAGTTGAAGCTGAATCATATTATAAGCAATACAGCCAGGTCGCTTGGATTTAAAGACAGCTCATTAATCAATTTCAATATCTCTAGCATTTTAGAAAAGTTTGATTACGGGGGATTAGCGGGAGGTATTTTTACATCAACAATTGAAGCTGCCACCTACATATTTTTAATTCTCTTCTTCTTCATATTTATCAGCAGCGGTCATGAAAAAATTGTTGAAGCCATTCGGGTCCGTTATGTTGAAAAAGGTGTTAAATCCTCTCTCAAAAAAATAAAGAAAGAACTTCAATTGAAGGAAGAGCTGGATAATGAACATAATTCCACAATAGAAGAAGATCTTGCAACAATGACAATTCAAAGAGAAACAAGACTCCAGAAAACATTTAAGGATATTACTGAAAAAATTCAGAAATATATTTTTACAAAATTTATGATAAGCTTATTCCTTGGGTTAGTTGTTGGTCTTGTAACATGGTTTTATAAAATAGAATTTTTTATAATCTGGGCGGTTCTATCGCTGCTTCTCAATTTTATTCCTAACATTGGTTCTGTAATTGCAGTTTTGTTTGTTTCGTTGATGACTTTGATTCAATACGAGTCCTTAGGCTATACAATGCTTGTGCTGGCAACATTAATTCTTATTCAAAATTTGATTGGTAATATATTAGAGCCGAAAATATTTGGCGACCGGCTCGGATTAAATCCGCTTATCATACTATTCTCGTTAATGTTATGGGGATATATCTGGGGAATTATCGGGATGTTTCTTTCAGTTCCTTTAACCGCAGTAATTAAAATTGTTATCTCAAATTCTTCATCCAGGAACATGAGATTTTTTGCTCACATAATGAGTAATTAGTTGTAACAGCTATCTTATTTTCTGGGGTTTAATCATGTTCTCCGGTAATAGAATTCTATCAAGTTCATTTTTGCTCATTAAATTCTTTTCCAGAACCAGCTCATAAACTCCTCTATTAGTTTCCATCGCTTCCTTAGCAATTTTAGAAGAGACTTCATAACCGAGGTAAGGATTAAGAGCAGTAATTAATCCGATACTGTTTTCAACAAGTGCTCTGCAATGTTCTTTGTTAGCTGTAATGCCGTCGATGCATTTATGCTTTAAGGTACTCATTCCGTTTTTGAGCATCTCAATCGATTCAAAAATACTTTGCACAATAATCGGTTCCATTACATTTAGTTCAAGCTGACCGGCTTCTGCAGCAAGCGTTACGGTAAGGTCATTTCCTATAACTTTGAAAGCAATCTGGTTTACAACTTCCGGAATAACAGGATTTACTTTACCCGGCATAATTGAAGAACCCGGCTGCATCGGCGGTAAATTTATTTCGTGTAAACCTGTCCGTGGTCCGGACGATAATAACCTTAAATCGTTACATATCTTAGAAAGTTTTACAGCCAGTCTTTTAACGGCAGAAGAATAAATTACAAATGCACCGGTGTCTTGTGTAGCTTCTACTAAATTTTTTGCAAGCACTACATTTAATCCAGTTATTTCTCTTAAATGCTCAATACACTTTTTTCCATAGTCGGGGTCTGCATTTATTCCCGTTCCAATTGCGGTAGCTCCTATATTAACTTCTAAAAATAAATTTGCGTTCTCTTCCAGCCGGCTTATTTCCTCTTCCAGTGTAACTGCATAAGCTTCAAATTCCTGTCCTAACGTCATCGGTACAGCATCCTGTAACTGAGTTCTGCCCATCTTAATAACATCAGAAAACTCTTTAGCTTTTTTGTGGAATGAATCAATCAGGCTCTGCAATACTTCAACTAATTTTTTGTTGCTGTTGATTATTGCAATTTTTATAGAAGTAGGATAAGCATCGTTGGTGGATTGCGAAAGGTTAACATGATTATTTGGATGGCAATATTTATAATTACCTTTTTCGTACCCAAGTATTTCGAGTGTTCTGTTGGCAATAACTTCGTTAGCATTCATATTAGTAGAGGTACCTGCGCCGCCCTGAACCATATCAATAACAAAATAGCCATGGTATTTACCGCTTATAATCTCTCTGCAAGCTTGAACTATTGCATCGGTAATCGGTTTTGAAAGTAGTCCAAGGTCGTTATTGGCTTTTGCAGCGGCTAACTTAACTGCAGCAAGTGCTTCAATTAATAAAGGGTAGAAAGAAATTGTAACACCGCTTATGTTAAAGTTCTCCATTCCGCGCAGTGTCTGAACTCCATAATAAACTTCATGAGGAACTTCTCTTTCGCCTAACAGGTCGTGCTCTAATCTTGTTCTGCGCGATTGGTATTGAGCGCCGTGATTAATTACCCTTGAATTTGCAAACTGCATTCTGCGAAAAATAACTTTAGCCATGCGCGAAAAAATTTTAATTGGAATATCAGGTTCAATCTTTAGAATATCTTTGAATTTTTCCCGCGGAAGAATAAATACCGTTGTAGCTAAAGTAGCTCTTGCAGATGTTGAGTGTGGAGAATCATCAATTAAGGATCCTTCTCCTAAAAAATCATACTTTGTAAAAATTGATAACCGTTTCTCTTCTCCAAAAGGAGTTTTTTTGTATAGTTCTACTTCACCTTCATAAATAATAAATAAATTTTTTCTCTGGTTGTGTTCAACAAACAGGTGAGAGTTTATAGGATAATCTTTTGCTTCCAGGTTGTTTGATATCAGTTCTTTTTCAACATCGTTTAAGTCAGCAAAAAGCTCAATTTTATTTAGAAACGTTCTTATTTGGGACTGTTCCATTTTATTTTCCTAGAAACTATTATGTAAGAGATAATGTTTACTTTACAGCAACTTGTTTAGATTTATTTTACCAGAAGGAATTTATTTCTATTCTAAAAATACATTAGAGCAATAAAGTTTACCAAATAATAAGTAATGCGGTGGTGGGTAAAATTTATTATATTAGTGCCAGATGGTAAAAAATATGTTAAATAAAAGAGTAGGAAGAAGAACAGTTGATGATTCGTGTTGGGCAGTTGCTCTCCCGATTTGATCGGGAGGGAGGAAAGTCCGAACTCCGCAGAACGAGGTGCCGGGTAACACCCGGGGACTTAACTACGCAAGTATTGAGTCACGGAAAGTGCTACAGAGACCGAACCGCCCGGCATTAGCCGGGTAAGGGTGAAAAGGCGAGGTAAGAGCTCACCGCTCCTTTGGTAACAAAGGAGGCTGAGCAAACCCCACCTGGTGCAAGGTCGAGCAGAAGGGATTTCGATAATATCGGTTGAATAACCGGTTATCGGTTCGAGGTTGTTCGCTTCGATTGGGGCTGTCCAAAAAGTAATTTTTTTTGAAAATTTGAACACTGATACTCCGCCAAAAGACGGCGGACAGGTCCGCCAAAAGACGGCGGACAAGTCCACCATAAAACGGCGGACAAGTCCACCATAAAACGGCGGAC
>DYHC01000153.1 GCA_020724325.1 Melioribacter roseus | reverse complement strand
TAGACTCTAACTTTTCGATATTCTCTTTAAGAGCTCTTAAAAGCATCTTAGCATGTTGTGGCGTTGTTATAATACGCGAAAGTACTCTTGCTTTTGGAACGCCCGGAACAACGCGTGTAAAGTCTATTACAAATTCTGCCGGCGAATGCGTTATTATTGCGAGATTCGAATAGATCCCCTCTGCCTCTTTTTCACCAAGCTCAATATTTATCTGCTGCTGCATTTGTTCTTTGTTTTGATTCATTCTGTCCAATCCTATATTAATATGCTTGAAAAAATCTGTCTCATCCCGCAAACGGGATTAATCAACAATCTGTGTAAATTCATAATCATTTGAACCAGAGCTTGTCCGCCGTCTTTTTGGTGGACTTGTCCGCCGTCTTTTTGGTGGACTTGTCCGCCGTCTTTTTGGCGGACTTGTCCTCACGAAAAATTAACTTTTGAGACAGTCTATTTTAGATATAAATAAAAATAACCTCTGAAAAATATCGTTTGTCATTTCGACCCCGATTCCTCATAGAGAAATCTTTGATTACGATAAGATTTCTCTCCCGATGAATAGGGTTCGAAATATCACTTCTCATCCCGCTTTGCGGGATTCGAAATATCACTTCTCAGTCGCTTCGCTCCTTCGAAATATCACTTCTCAGTCGCTTTGCTCCTTCGAAATATCACTTCTCAGTCGCTTCGCTCCTTCGAAATAACACTTCTGAATTCTTCAGAAGTCAATAAAAATTACTTTCTTAACTGATCTGCTTTATCAAATGCTTCTTTGGATTTTTCAGTCATCTGAAGGTTAGCATAGATTTTACCCATCAGTTCCCATATAACTGCTTCCTGAGGATTTTTCTCAAGATATTTTTCCATTAAAGGAATAGCGGCTTTGAATTTTTCCTGATATGATAAATCTTCTTCACCGGCGGCTTCAGCTTTTTCTCTCATTTCGGAAGCCCATCGAACGTACACTACTCCTAAATTATAGACAGCGTTAATATATTCCGGATCAATTTCAATGGCTCGTTTAAATTCTGCTTCTGCTTCTTCGTATTTATTTGCGTTAAGCAAAAGCACTCCATAATTGTAATGGTAATATTGATTATTGGGTTCCCTTTCAATTCCTTCTCTAAAAGCAACCATAGCAACATCTAATTTATTTGCTGCAATATATACGTTGGATAATCTTAATAATATTTCAGAGTCTGTCGGAAATTTCGCTTTCCCGTTTACAAGCACATTAATAGCTTTATCGAACCACTCGAACGCTTTTACACTATCAGCTTTATCTTTATTCTCCTTGTATGTATCCATTAAGACATTACCCTTCTCTGTGTAAATTTGTCCTAACATGGAAAATGCTTCCGGAATAGTGCCAATATTAGTTAATTGTTCAAGCGGCACAACAGCATCGTCAATTTTATTTTGGTTTAGATAAGCATATGCCAAATTCTGATAAGAAATTGTTGAATCCGGCTCGCATAGAATTGCGTTTTTAAACTGTTCAACAGCTCTATCGAAAAAAATATTTATGCTGTCCTGCGCAGTAGATCTTGTAGCATTATTAAAATAAATAACTCCTTTATTAAAACTTGTTGCCCAATAATACTGTCTTGAGTCTTTGATTTGTTGTTCAAATTTTTTGCTAGCTTTCAAAGAATTATCGAACGCATCTAACATCAGAGAGAAATTACCTTCCTCTCCATGTATGGAACCTAATAAAAACCATCCTTCGTCACTTGCCGGGTTCTTTTGAACCTCTTTTAGTAAAGCTTCTTTTGCTTTATCATATTGTTTCTGGTTTATATACAATTTTGCGCCGGTCAATTCAGCTGATGCGCATTGAAATGCAGTAATGCTTAAAACCATGCTCAATATGCTCAAATAAATGAGACCCTTTTTCATTGATACTCCTGATTTTAATATAAATTCTTAATTAAATTCCACGAAAAATAACCATTTTAAGATAGGCAAGTCAAGGTTAAATTCCCTGATATTCACGGTGAAGCAGCCGTGAATTTGAGAATTATGTTTAAATTGATTTTCGGACACTAAAAGAATATTTTTGAAATTAAAAGAGAGGGAAAATTGAAAACTGCAGAGATAGTAAAAAATGTACCTAAAGTTTTACTGCATGATCATCTTGATGGCGGATTAAGACCGCAAACAATTATTGAGTTAGCTAAAGAAATGAAATACACCAAACTACCTACTTCAGAACCCGGCGAATTGGCAGAATGGTTCCACCGCGGCGCTAATAAAGGTAATCTCGTTGAATACTTACAAGGATTTGAACATACATGCGCAGTAATGCAAACTAAAGATGCTTTATTTAGAGTCGCTTACGAAATGATTGAAGATATGCATAAGGACGGAGTATGCTATGTAGAGACGCGTTTTGCACCGGTATTTCACACACAAAAAGGTCTTTACCACGAAGATATAATTCAAGCAGTTCTTGAAGGACTGCAAAAAGGGAAAGAAGATTTCGGTGTAGGTTACGGATTAATATTATGCGGTATGCGTAACATGAAAAATACTCTTGAAATTTCAGAACTTGCTGTAAACTTTAGAAACCAGGGTGTAGTAGGATTTGATTTAGCCGGTGAAGAAGGCGGTTATCCTCCTAAAAAACATCTTGATGCATTTCAATATATAAAGCAGAAGAATTTCAATATAACAATTCATGCCGGTGAAGCATTTGGTAAAGATTCAATATGGCAAGCTATTCAAATTTGCGGTGCGCTGCGGATTGGACATGCCACGCGGCTTGTTGAAGATATGGTCTTCGATAAAGACGGTAACATAATTGCTCTTGGCGAGCTGGCTCAGTATGTTCTAGATACACGTCTGCCGCTTGAATTGTGTCTATTGAGCAACGTCCATACAGGTGCTGTTGATAAACTGGAGAATCACCCATTCATAAAATATTATAAAGAAAAGTTCAGAGTATTTTTAAATACAGACGACAGACTAATGAGCGACACAACACTAACAAAGGAATATTTAACAGCTATTGAAATGTTTGGGCTGAATCTTGATGATGTAGAAAAACTTAATATCAACGCTATGAAATCTTCTTTCATTCCGTACAAAACACGTTTACACTACATTTACAATGTTATTAAACCCGGCTATCAAAAGATGAGAGATAAACTTCTTTCCCTAAAGGTATGATATGGCTAAACCTTTATTCAAAAATTACACATTCGAATTCGATAAGAACGAAAAAAAAATTCTTCTTAGTTTTTGCAAGACTATTCTTAAGCAGATTTCTGACGATGAAAAATTTTATACCGATGTACGTTCCTTTAATTCAATTGTGGACAAATTGAATTTACCGGAATACGAAATAAAATTTACTAAAGAAGAAAAGACAAAACTTGGATTTAGATTAAAAGAAAATGTTGATCATCTGGGGAAAAAAATAAAAACAAGCGGATTCTTAAAGCGCTGGCTCTACAGATCTGCCTATAATCAATACAAAGTTCTACTGGAAAAGTATTTCAGTAATTAATTTTTTTCAAAACAGCTATTTTTATTCTGACTAAATTTTTTTTATGCGCAGAAGTAAATAACAAGGATTTATGAATGACAACACTTACAAAATCTATTAAAGCTCCTACCGGAAATAAAATTGCGTGCAAGGGATGGATACAAGAAGCAGCACTCCGAATGCTTATGAATAACCTAGACCCAGAAGTGGCAGAACGACCGGAAGACCTAATTGTTTACGGCGGTTCAGGTAAAGCTGCACGTAATTGGGATTCTTTCGATGCAATTGTTAATTCTCTTAAAAATTTAGAAAATGATGAGACCCTCTTAATCCAATCCGGTAAACCTGTCGGAATTTTTCGAACTCATTCAAATGCGCCACGTGTAATTATTTCTAATTCAATGCTCGTTCCCGATTGGGCAACATGGGATGAATTCAGAAAATTAGATCAACTGGGATTAACAATGTATGGTCAGATGACCGCCGGAAGCTGGATTTACATTGGAACACAGGGCATTCTGCAAGGTACGTACGAAACATTTGCAGAATGTGCACGTAAATATTTTAACGGATCATTAAGCGGAAAATTTTTGCTTACTGCCGGATTAGGCGGAATGGGCGGTGCTCAACCTCTTGCGGCTACAATGAATGGTGCTGCTTTCCTTGGTATTGATGTTGATAGAGTTAGAATTCAAAAAAGAATTGATACCGGCTATATCGATACAATAACAGATAATCTAGATGAAGCACTTAAACTCGTTGTAGATGCTAAGAAAAATAAACAAGCTCTTTCTGTTGGTCTTGTTGGAAATGCCGGTGAAATTTTACCAGAACTTCTAAGGAGAGATATTATTCCCGATATTATAACAGATCAAACATCTGCACATGATACATTAAATGGATATGTGCCGATGGGAATGACACTGGTAGAAGCTTTTCAGTTACGCCATGAAAATCCGTCAAAGTATATTGAACTATCGAAGAAGACAATTGTAACACATGTAAAAGCAATGCTGGAGTTTCAGTCGCGCGGTTCTGTTGCATTCGATTACGGAAATAGTATCCGCGGCGAAGCAAAGGAAAATGGTGTGGCAAACGCATTCGATATCCCCGGCTTCGTTCCGGAATATATCCGTCCCCTTTTCTGCGATGGCAAAGGGCCATTCAGATGGGCTGTTTTATCAGGAGAACCAAATGATATTTACGAAACAGATAAAGCGGTAATGGAAACATTTCCGGAAAATAAAGCGCTTATAAGATGGATTGAAATGGCTCAAAAGAAAGTTCGCTTCCAGGGCTTACCGGCAAGGATTTGTTGGCTTGGATATGGCGAACGGGCTAAGATGGGCAAAATATTTAATCGCTTGGTTGCCGAAGGAAAAGTAAGTGCGCCAATAGTAATTGGCAGAGACCATCTCGATTGCGGATCCGTTGCCTCTCCAAACAGAGAAACAGAAGGAATGATTGATGGAAGCGACGCAATAGCGGACTGGCCTATATTAAACGCATTATTAAATGCTATTGGAGGTGCCAGCTGGGTTTCTGTTCATCATGGCGGCGGTGTTGGAATAGGCAAGTCAATCCATGCCGGAATGGTTGTTGTTGCAGACGGCTCAAAGGATGCAGAGGAAAGATTGGAAAGAGTTTTGACGTATGATCCGGGAATGGGAATAGTACGGCATGCTGATGCAGGATACGATCAGGCAATTGAAAATGCTAAAAAGTTTGGACTTAGAATTCCTATGATGGATTAATATTGACTTATGAAAAAAAAACTCAGAAATGATATTCCTAAGGAGCGAAGTGACCGAGAAATGTTATTTCGATGGAGCGAAGTGACTGAGAAATGTTATTTCGAGGGAGCGAAGCGACTGAGGAACTAC
>DYHC01000152.1 GCA_020724325.1 Melioribacter roseus | reverse complement strand
TGTGTGCTATCAGGAGAGTAAACGGCACACAGATTTAACTGATTGTAAGCTATGAAAAATAAAAAATGAAATCTAAGTAATAATTTTAATGGCACGGTGCAGGTTGCTCAATGACTGTTTTTTGAAACTTTGGACTTAGATATGGAATCCCCAGATTCAATCCTCTCAAAATAAAAATCAGTGCAAGCAGAATGGCAAAAGCCGGAATTAATTTATTAACCTTCCTTTTCAGATTGATGTTAATAATTTTTCCAAACAGAGCAGTTGCAAGCATTACAGGAAATGTACCAAGCCCGAACATTGCCATGTAAAGTGCACCCGAGATCCAATCCACCGTGGAAACAGCGCCGGCAATTCCTACATATACAAATCCGCATGGAAGCAATCCATTAAGAACTCCGATTGTAAATAGGGACGAATTGGATTTCTTAGAAATCATAGACGCAAACCGCGCTTTAATAATATTTGTAGTTTCTCTATACACAAAAGTATTAGCAGCTTTATTTTTTAGCTTACGCGGTGTTAATACATAGGCAAGAATTATAATGCCAAATGCAACTGATAAATCCTGCTGAAGTCCAAACAAAACAAGTCGGCTGCCAAATAATCCAAAGAGTCCGCCTAATAAAGTGTAAGTAAAAATTCTACCGAGGTTGTAAAGTATACGCCCGGCAAAAATTTTTAATTGTGAATCGCCTATAACCGGCAAGGCTAAAACAATTGGGCCGCACATACCGATGCAATGAAGACTGCCAAAAAATCCTACAAGAAAACCGGTCCATATTTCCATTAGTTTAGCATAAGAATTTTTTCGTTGTAATAGTAATTGCTATTAGATTCCCAGTCAACTTTTACCTTCCAAATGCCCTTAATAAATTTTTGCCTTGCAACAAACTGGGTGTGTGATGAATCAGTGTTAATATCAACAACAAAATCTTTTGATGGGTCGGAAGGTCTGTAAAATTGAATTTTACCGCCAAGTGATTTGTAATCGAACTGTTTTGGAAAAATAAATTTTATTTCATCTTGTTGATTGATAATTTGAAGCTGCTCTTCAAGCTGATTTGCTCTGTTAATTTTATCTATCTTATTCTGGTATTCAAGTCCCTCGGCATAATAATTATCCGTAACAAGAGGTACGTCCTGATTCATAAATACAAAGACCATAATTAAAACACCAGCAATAAAAAGAATATAAGAAGCGGCAATTTTTATTCCCCAAGAAATTTTCATTTTACTTTTCCCAGAAATGATGTTTGAATAACGTCGAGCACTTTATTATTCGATTTAACGGCAATCTGCAAAGGTGTTTTCATAGTTTTAAGTTCGCTTTTATGAAGGATTACTAAAAATTTTGCTTCGGAAACACCTTGCGGTTCCATATTCAAATCTTTGCCAATCAATATTATTTCGCCGTTAATATTCTCTAATTCAAGATAAACCGGTAAGTGATTAAATGTTTTGTTCACAATTTTAAGATCGTAAATATTGCTTATTTTATCATTCGGTTGTTCCTGAAACAATAACCCTGGTGTTCTTAGAACGCTTAATTCAACAGGAGCTCTGTTAATCACCATAAAGAGAATAATTACGGTCAATACAAAAAGAACGCTGCTGTAACCGACAGCACGTGGAGTAAAAAAAGACTGCTTTCCAATTTCAATTTGGTTTTTTGACGTATAACGTATTAAACCACCTGGACGCTTTACTTTTTCCATTACATTATTGCATGCATCAATGCAAGCAGTACAGTTAACACATTCGAGCTGAGTTCCGTTTCTTATATCGATGCCGGTTGGGCATACATCCACACATAAGCCGCAGTCAATACAATCGCCAAGAACTATTACTTCATTTTTTCTGATCTTTCCTCTCGGCTCACCGCGTTTATAATCGTAAAGAATAACAATAGAATTTTGGTCCAGCATAACATCCTGCAGTCTTCCATAAGGGCAGACAATTGTACATGCCTGTTCACGGAAGTAAGCAAAAACAAAGTAGAAAAACCCGGATAATATCAATACAGCAGTAAATGTTCCGAAATGTTCTGAAGGTGAATCTGAAATGTATTTTTGCAGCTTATCAATACCAATTATGTAGGCAAGAAAAAAATTAGCAATAAGAAAAGAAATTGCAAAGAAGATGATCTGTTTAGAACTTTTCTTAAGAATTTTATTTGCATTCCATCCGGATTTATTTAGCAATTTCTGTTTGTTGGAATTTCCTTCAATCAAGTATTCAATTTTTCTAAAGACCATTTCCATAAAAACTGTTTGAGGGCAAATCCATCCGCAGAATAGTCTTCCGTAAACTACAGTAAATAAAAATATCGAGACAATAAATGCAATCATAATTAAGGCGAACAAATGAAAATCGTGAGGACCGAATGGAAGTCCGAATAAAATAAATTTACGTTCAATCACATTTAGAATTATAAACGGATGTCCGCCAATTTTAATAAAAGGCGCACCGAATAAGAACAAGAGAAGAATAATGCTTACAATAGTTCTTGCATTATATAATTTGCCCGAAGGTTTTTTGGAGTAGATCCAAATCCGTTTACCTTCTTTTATAACGGTCGCAATTGAATCACGGAATGATTCAACGGTCTTTATTTCTTGTTCCATAAACAGTTTTAATCAGATGAACATTTTTGAGTATCATATTTCTTTTAGCAAAACAACATCAGTAAATAATATTTTAACTGCCTTTAGTAACTTGTTGATTATTATCAGCCGGTTCAACCCATTTTGTACCTTCAGGCGCTTTACCGTTTGGCGGATTTGTGTTATGAAGAGTAATAATATAGCTCGATGCAGATTGCATCTTTTTAGGATCCAACTGAGCTTCCCAGCTTATCATTCCTTTTGCCGGCACTCCGTATTTAATAGTCTTAAAAATATTTTTTATGCCTCCGCCGTTAATCCAAAAATCGTCTGTTAAATTTGGACCAACAAGCCCTTCCCCATTTTGACCGTGACAAGATGCACAGTTTTTAATGTATATTTCTTTTCCCTCGGAGAGTGAAGCGGCATCATTAACAAATTTTACTGTCTCTTCATTTATAAATGCACCGGTTCGAATTAAAAAATCACGTTCTTGCCTTGCTTGTTCAATTTCTGCTACATATTCTTTGGATTGAACCTGTCCATCGTTGAATACATGATAAGTAAGAAGATAAATTGCCGCCCAGATTATTGTTCCGTAAAAAAGCATGCTGAACCATGGCGGTATTCTGTTATCCAGTTCTTTTATTCCATCATAATTGTGAGAGAGCAATATTTCTTTTTCATTTTCAATTGGCGTTGAACGTGTAAGAAATTTTCTTAAAGCAATTAAAGGTGTCTTAAAAGTTTTGCCTTCGGAATCCTCTTTTTCAGAATATACAACTATCAACCATAGCACAAATGCAGTCATCAAAATCATTACAACCATCATAAATTTCATAACATTTTCCAGGGATAGATCGGATTCTGCAGCTTGTGTGGTTGAAAAGCCGATCAATGAGAAGACCAATGTATTAATCAGAAATGCAATTCTATTATTTTGTTTCATCTTCATTCTCGTTATTGTTTTTTATTTCTTTATTATCTTCTAAAGGAAGATTACGCAATTGAGTAATATTTTTTTTATCCATCCGTACTGTTTTAACAATTATAAAAATGTATAATCCGAAAAAAACAATTAAACCGATAATTGGAAATATTGATATGACATCAATAGAGCTTAAGTATTTGGAAATCATTTTGTTTGGTTTCCTTTTATATCTTTTCCTAATCTTTGCAGATAAGCAATAAGAGCAATAACGTCGGTATTCCACTCAGCCGCAACTCCATTATTAATTAAGTCGTCAGCTATTTCATTGGCTTGTTTAACGAGGTCCTGGTTTGCAAATTTTTCATAACCATCTTCGTAAGGAACGCCGATAGATCTTAAAGCATTAATTTTGGCAGTTGTGGATGAAGTATCAAGAGTTTGTGTTAGCAGCCAGGGATATTTTGGCATAGTAGAACCGGGTGACATTTGCCTGGGGTCTTCAAAGTGTAAATAATGCCACAGATTAGAGTACTTACCGCCTACGCGAAGCAGATCGGGTCCTGTTCGTTTAGAGCCCCATAGGAATGGATGGTCGTAAACATATTCGCCGGCTTTAGAATATTCGCCATATCGTTCGGTTTCTGATCTAAAAGGACGAACAAGCTGCGAATGGCATGTGTTGCATCCTTCTCTAATGTAAATATCTCTTCCTTGCATTTCAAGAGGAGTATAAGGTTTAACACTTGCAATAGTTGGAATGTTGGATTTAACTACAAATGTGGGAACGAATTCGACTATACCGCCAATTAGAATTGCGATAGTTGCAAGAATAGTAAATTGAACCGGTCTTTTTTCCAGCCACCTGTGGATCATTCCGCGTTTCATTTTATCTTTTTCTAATATTAGCGATGGAGCTTCAGCTTCTTCGTACTTAATAAACTTACCTCGTTTTGCAGTCTTTAATAAATTATAACCCATTAAAAAGATTCCGATAAAATAAAGCAAACCGCCTAAGGATCTTATTATATGAAATGGAATAATCTGTAATGTAGTTTCAAGAAAGTTTGGATATTGAAGAATACCGAGAGGAGTAAATTGTTTCCACATTAATGATTGTGCAATACCCGACCAGTACAATGGTATTGCATAAAAGACAATACCTAAAGTAGAAATCCAGAAATGTGCATTTGCCATCTTCTTTGAATAGAGTTCTGTATTCCACATTTTAGGAATTAGCCAGTATAAAACTCCGAATGTAAGCATTCCATTCCATCCGAGAGCGCCGATGTGAACATGTGCAATTATCCAATCTGTAAAGTGAGCAATTGCATTTACATTTTTAAGAGAGAGCATCGGTCCTTCAAACGTTGCCATTCCGTATGCTGTAACAGCGACAACCATAAATTTTAATATTGGGTTATCGCGCACCCGGTCCCATGCCCCGCGCAATGTTAAAAGCCCGTTTATCATTCCTCCCCAGGATGGCGCAGTTAACATTACAGAAAAAACTGTTCCTAATGATTGTGCCCAATCCGGAAGTGCTGAATAAAGCAGATGATGCGGACCTGCCCATATATATAAAAATATTAAAGCCCAAAAGTGAAGTATCGAAAGACGGTAGGAGTAAACAGGTCTGTTTGCCGCCTTAGGAAGGAAGTAATACATCAAACCTAAAAACGGAGTTGTAAGGAAAAATGCTACTGCGTTATGACCATACCACCATTGAACTAGTGCATCTTGAACACCGGCATAAATTGGATAGCTCTTGAAAAAACTTGCGGGAACTTCAAGTGAATTTACTACATGAAGAACAGTTACTGTTACAAACGTTGCAATATAAAACCAGA
>DYHC01000151.1:3987-5386 GCA_020724325.1 Melioribacter roseus | reverse complement strand
CAGCTTCTTCAAACCGCATATTAACAGAATATATATTAGCCAGGTCAAGAGAAAAAATAACCGGATCTTCAACAAATGCTTTGCCTCTGTTCAGATACTCAATGGCTTTATCGAACAACCTGTTTTCTATTGCATAATTTGCGATTACACGGTAAACGATATAATTGCCGGGGTTGGTTTTGATTCCCCGCTCCCAGGATTCGTATGACTTGCTAATGTTATCCATCATATAATAAGTAGAGCCGAGGAGACCGAACAGACTTACATCTGCTGGCGTATCATTAATTCTATTTTCCAGCAGAATGATTGACGCCTCATATTTTTTTTGTCTTATAAGTATTCTATTCAGCGCATCAAGAAAAGTATAATTCCACGGCTGAGACTGATTCAATTCGTAAAGAATAGATTCTGCCTTATCCAGCCGTCCTTCCTGTTCAAATAATTGTGCTAAACGAAATTTTGCATCAAGATCCGGATCTGCTTGCGCCTTTGTTTGAGAGGAAATAAATAGGATAAGAATTGTTACAAAAACAAATCTCACAACTATTCAACCGGTTTATTGTGTCTTATCATTATCTTTTTCCATGTATCGTAATCGAGCTGTTCAGATTCTTCAATAAGCATAATCGGAATATCATCTTCAATTCTATACCGCCGCCTTGTTTCTTTATCAACCGAGACAAGAAAATTTTCATCAAGAACTAAATCGGCTTTTGTCTCAGGGCAGCATAGTATTTCCATTAATTCTTTTGATATCATTTTCTACTCCGCGATGTTCTGTTCATATAAATTATTAAATTTGCCTTCAATTGTAATAAAAAAAGAGAACAATTTTAAGATATTTGTTAATGACTAATCAAGTAAATCCATTTACAAAAGTTCCGGCAGTAGAAAGCGAACGACTCCTTTTAAGAGGATTTTCGGAAAATGATATCAACGATATTTTTGAATATGCATCGGTTAATATTGTGTCGGAATTCCTGCCCTGGAAAGCACATCGGTCATTGGATGATACAAGAGCTTTCCTAAAAATGTCGGCAGAAATGTTTGAAAAACAGAGCAATATAGATTTTGCAATTGTGTTAAAAGAGGAAAATAAAGTTATCGGCGGAATTTCTATAAGAAAGTGGAACGACTCTAACCGTTGTGCTGATTTAGGATATGTTCTTTCTTCAAAATACTGGGGAAGAGGAATAATGACCGAGGCAATTAAACGAATTATTAAGTTCGGTTTTGAGGAACTTAATGCAAATAGAATTGAAGCTCATTGCGATGAAAATAACCACGGTTCATATCGTGCTATGGAGAAAGCCGGAATGAAATACGAAGGAAAATTGCGCGAAAAAATTTTTATGAAGGGAAAGTTTGTTACTATGAATTTCTATTCAATTCTAAAAAG
>DYHC01000151.1:0-3977 GCA_020724325.1 Melioribacter roseus | reverse complement strand
GTGAATTTGCGAGATGACTCGCGTAAAAATATGTTGTATATCAAGTATTGAAGAAGCTAATCTGGCAATTAAACACGGCGCATATGCAATAGGATTAGTTTCAAACATGCCGAGCGGACCCGGTGTTATAAGCGAAAATCTGATAGAAGAAATTGCCGCATCTGTTCCGTTAACAGTTTTAACTTTCCTACTGACCTCCAAACAATTGGTAGATGAAATTATTTTCCAGCATAAAAAGTGTAAGACAAACACAATTCAAATATGCGATCGTCTTTTAAGCGGAACACATAAACAATTAAAAGAAGCTTTGCCGGGCATTAAGATAGTTCAGGTTGTTCATGTTATAGATGAAAATTCTTTGAAGGAAGCAATTGAAATATCAGAAAATGTTGATGCAATATTGCTTGACAGCGGAAATCAAAGACTAACAGTAAAAGAACTTGGCGGGACCGGAAGAATTCATGATTGGCAAATCAGCAGAAAAATTAGGGAATCTGTAAATGTTCCGGTTTTTTTAGCCGGCGGATTGAATCCGCATAACGTTTGTGAAGCTATTCGGTTTGTCCGCCCTTTTGGAGTTGATATCTGTTCTGGTGTTAGGACAAACGGTAAACTTGATGAACAAAAACTAAAAACATTCTTTGATAAAGTTAGAGAAGCAGATAATAATTGAAAGATCAAACCGAACTTACTTACAGAAAAATATTTTCTTTCTGGCTTCCTCTGTTGGCTACATGGCTAATGATGTCTATTGAAGGACCGTATCTAACAGCTTTAATCGCAAGGATGAAAGAACCGGAATTTAATTTAGCTGCTTATGGCGTAGCGTTTTCATTTGCGTTGATTGTTGAATCACCGGTAATAATGATGTTAAGCGCATCTACTGCACTTGTTGACGGCAGAAAAGCTTATCTTAAACTGAAGAGTTTTGTTTACATTGTAAACCTGAACTTAATTGTGCTTATGCTTATTGTAATTTATCCTCCTGTGTTCGAATTCATTTCTTTAAATCTGTTAAACCTTCCTGAAAGAGCAGCGTATCTTACACATATAGCCCTTGCAATACTAATTCCATGGGCGCCGTCAATTGGTTATAGAAGATTTTACCAGGGAATTTTAATAAGAAGCAATAAGACTAAATTAGTTGCATTAGGTACTATTGTAAGATTAACTGCAATGTCTTTAACTGCATTTATTTTGTTCGGATTTACAAATGTTCATGGAGTTGTTGTTGGCGCATCGGCGTTATCGATAGGTGTAATTTTCGAAGCAATGGCAACGAGGTTAATGTCGTATAAGGTTATAAAAGCAATTAAAGAATCGGAGGAAGATGGCGCAGACCTTTCGTATAAAGAAATAATCAATTTTTATTATCCGCTTATTCTTACTTCATTTATTTCGCTTGGAATCCATCCAATAGTAACTTTTTTCCTCGGGCAGAGCAGAATGGCTTTAGAATCGCTTGCTGTTTTACCCGTCCTTAATTCACTTGTATTTCTGTTCAGAGCATTTGGATTGTCTTACCAGGAAGTTGGAATTGCCTTAATAAAAAATAAATCTGATTTTATAAAACTCAGAAACTTTGCATACGGAATGGCATTGTTTGTTTTTGCCGGACTTTCATTAATATCCTTTACGCCGCTAAGGGAAATGTGGTTAATTGGAGTTTCTGGTTTATCGGAAAAGCTGGCGGATTTTGCAAAATCGGCATTGATGATATATACCTTTTTCCCTGTAACAACGGTATGGATTAATTTTCAAAGGTCGCTTCTGGTTAGTATGAGAACTACAAAACCGATCACATTTGCAACCGTTACTGAAATTTCTGGAGTTATACTAACGCTGCTGATTACAATTAAATACCTGGATTTGGCTGGAGTTACAGCAGCGGTAATATCTTACACCTTAGGGAGGCTTGCAGCTAATTGTTATTTGATTAAGCCATTCAAAACAGCTAAAGCAAAAGTAATTGAAAGAAAAGAATAGTTCCTTAGTGTTATTTCGAAGGAGCGAAGCGACTGAGAAATGACAAGCGATATTTTTCAGAAGTTACTATTTAACTATTAGTTTAAACCCGGCTCCGTGGACATTAACAATCTGAATTTTTGAGTCGGCTTTAAGATAATTTCTGAGTTTTGTGATATATACATCCATACTTCGCGAAGTAAAGTAGTTCTCGTCCTTCCAAATTTTTCTAAGCGCATAGGAGCGCTCAAGCAATGCATTCCTGTTCAGACAAAGCAATCTAAGAAGTTCCGCCTCTTTAGAAGTAAGTTTCATTTCATTATTTTTAATTGTGAGCGTCCGTTTATCGAAGCTGAAATGATAATTGCTGATTTTGTAATCGGACTTTTCGAATGCATCATTCAATCTATTACTTCGTTTAAGCACGGCATTAATTCGCACAATTAATTCTTCCATGCTAAATGGTTTTGTAACATAATCATCCGCGCCAATTTTAAACCCTTCAATTTTATCATCCAGCAACGACTTTGCAGTTACAAAAATGAAGGGCGTTTGCGAGACGGCTCTAATTTTTTCAGCTACAGTAAATCCATCTACTTTGGGCATCATTACGTCAAGAATGCAAATATCAAATGTGCTTTGACTAAAGGTATTCAGCGCTTCTTCACCGTTGAGGCAATGCACCACGTCGAAACTTTTAACGCTAAGGTATTCTTTTAATATTGTCCCAAGATTCAGATCGTCCTCTACGAGTAATATTTTGGGTTTGCCGCTTTTCATATTTTCTGTTTGAATGGAAAGATAATTTCAAATGTTGATCCTTCACCCGGTTTACTGCGAAGCAAAATAATGCCGTTATGAGCTTCAACAATTTTCTTACAATAGCTTAGCCCGATTCCGTTTCCTCTAACGTTGTGAATATTGCCGGTTGATACACGGTAAAATGTATCGAATATTTTCTCGGTCTGATCTTTTCTAATACCAATACCGTTATCACTTATTTCTATTTTTAGCTGGTTGTTATCTGCCGAGGTTTTTATTTTTATTACCGGCTCCCTGTCGTTGTATTTAATTGCATTATCAATTAGATTGCTTATAGAGTTGATAAAGTGAAATCGATCGCACTCAAAAATTAATCCGCCGTTTGCAAGTTCCAAATCAATTTTACCGTTCTTCTTTTTCAAAACCTCGTCAAATTTTGAAACAGAACTTTTTACAATTTCATTAATATCAACAGGTTCTTTGTTTAAATGCAGAGTTCCTTTTTCGAACGCAGCGGTATTAAGCAGGGTTTCTACCATCATTCTCAATCTTTCGTTCTCTTCTTTGATAATAGATGTGTATCGATCTACAGATGAACTTTCTTTGATGAGATCCGGTTCTTTTAACGCCTCGCAAGCAACCGAAATAGTTGATATCGGCGTTTTAAATTCATGCGTGATATTGTTTATTAGATCGTTTTTAATTTCCGTAACCTTTTTCTGATTGATAAACATCTGCAATGTTTTATAAAATACAACTGTAATTACAACTATGAGTACAATAGACAGAGCAAGCAGTCCGGATACAGATGAAAGCAAGTATCTGTTTTTTTCCGGGAAGTAGACAATAAGCTGGTTAGGCGAGTTAAAAATTTCATCAGGAAATAGAAAGGTTCTCGATTTCGATTTTTTTAATTCATCTACGTCTGTTCCATCTTTTAGCAAAACCAGCGTATCTCTGGACGTTTTAAGTATTCCGTAATAATAGCTGGTTTCAATTCCATTGTTCTTTAGCTCGATGTTTAGAAAGTTGTTTAATTGTGTATTGTTAATTCTCTCTTCAATCTTTTTTGAAGTGTTTACACGTATAATGTCGGTTACTACATCTTCAACAAACTGCTTCCGTTTAACTACAAATGAATCTAATCTCCGCTGCCACTTAAAATTGTTGTTAATCTTTACAGTGCGGTGTAAGATAGAATCGGATTTGATTATTGCAATTCGTGCACTGTCATTTCCCCTTGTTAAATA
>DYHC01000150.1:876-5415 GCA_020724325.1 Melioribacter roseus | reverse complement strand
AGCACCTTACCCATCGTTAGATTTTTACAGAACAACAACAACTATGGTTGCCTTAGTAAAGCCGAATACTTATTTCCAAACAGCTACCTTTAATATTTCTAACTATTCTCTATCTGAATTAAGTGGTATATTTTATAAGAGCAGCACGAATCCAATTCCAACAAACATTGATCAGAATCCTACAAATTCAGTAACAATGAATTTTTGGCAATATTCTTTGATAAATAACAAAATCTATGCCTATGATTTAATCAATCAAGGTAACAACATGCTGTTTATAGATTTGTCGCAGCCTTCAAGTTATTCAACAGGACTAAAGCAAGGAAGCTTGGAATTGTTTGCAGCTGCCGGAAAGTTATTTATTACAAATCACAGTTACAGTGGTAGTAATTTGCCGTCACACACATATACCTTGCCGTTATTCCCACAAAACACAGCGTTATCTCAAGATGAAGTTGAAATAACCATAACCGGGACACAAAGAAACAATTTCAGAGGAATCTATCCTAAAGCAATAATTAAGGTTATACCGAAACTATGATAGAATACAAATTAAAAGATATAGAAATAGAAACAAGCCATTGGCTGCCGGAAACTGCTGGTGCTAAGAATGTTTACAATTACTTACTTAAGTTTCTGGTATGCGAATATAAAACCGATGTTAATCTCAGAATCCAGCTTGAGATATTAGTTGGCGATACCACGAGATATTTATTTTATGATTTACCAAAAGAAAAAACAAGAGTGAAAATAAAATTACCTGTTGGGATTCAAACCAACAGATGGAAAGTTAAAATCTACAATATTTCAGATAAAACAGAAAACACAGAAATTTCTTACATTGGAATCTTAGGCACACCAATCCCAATTGGAGATAGATTAAGATGAGTGAAATTAAAAAATTATACAAATATCCGGAGATTGGAAAATTAGAAAGAGAGCTTGATCAAATAATCAAGTTTCTTAATGATAACAATATCACGATAAACGAACTCAAGACAATTGTCAACAAATTACAACAGCAATCGGGTGGTTCAGGCATAACAATTGTTGGAGAGAAATACCCACCTGTTGATGCCGACAAATTCATATTTCAGGATTCCGTACAGTCTTTTCAGTATGTTACAATAACTTGGCAGCAACTAAAAAGTTTTTTTGCTCTTGCAAGCCACAACCATTCAAAATCACAGATAACAGACTTAAACGAAGGGCTTGTTGGGACAAAGGATGTAAACGAATCCGCAATAGGAAACAATAAAATTTTGTTTTATAACTCAACTTCTGATAAGCTTGAATACAAGGAATTAAAAGAGGGACTTGTTGGAACAAAAGATGTAGATGAATCCGCAATAGGAAACAACAAGATTTTATTTTATAATTCAGTGTCAGGTAAACTTGAATACAAAATATTAAACGAAGGGCTTGTTGGGACAAAAGATGTAGATGAATCTGCAATAGGGAATAACAAAATTTTAGTTTATAACTCAACAACAGGTAAACTTGAATATCAAACAAATTCATCATCACCTAACCCTGTTATAGGCAATGTTGTACAATCAGCTTTAGCAATATCCACAAGCTATGTTGATTTAATTAACAAGACAGCAAGTATAGTAGCCGGTGATTTTCTGTATTGTGAAGTTTACGGAAGAGCATATAATAATTCAGGCTCTAACCGAACATTCAGGATAAGGTTAGATTTTGGAGGAAGCTTGCTTGAACTTATAGCACCAGCAGCCCTAACGACAGCAAACTATTCACCAATTCGAGTAATGTTTACTATATCTGTTTTATCGGCATCTGAAACAATTGTAACGGGATATTGGACGCAAATAGCAGCATTAGGCAGTGGAGTTTCGGCTGCACTTAGTGGTGCAGTGTCTATGGCATGGCTTAGTATAGCTGCAAACAGAACAGGAAGCCAGACAATAAAAATACAAATGATGAGTAGCGGAACGGGGACACAAGATTTTAGTGGTGGTAGTGTAATAAGAAGATACGGAGCAGCATAATGAAATACTTTATTTACGATTTGGAAATTATATCACTGAAAAATCTTTCAGAGCTTCAGGAATTTGCCCTGAAGCACAATATTTTTTTGCCTGACGAAGGAACATGTTTTGTTGCAAAGAATGATGATGGCGAAATTGTTGGATTACTGAATGCAAGAGAAATAATAATGATTGAACCAATGATTTCAACCAACCCTATTGTGAGTTGGAAACTTTTTAATTTATTTTTGGAGAGATATTCAGGCAAAGTTATTAGAGCAATAACGCTGCCTAAAAATTTGGAACTTTTGAAAAAATTAAATTTTAATCAAGAGTTTGAAGATTTAATAATAGTTGAAAGGATACCACAATGGCAGGATCATCTCAAAGAGAACAGGCAATAAAATCAGCTTATCAGAAAGCTGGTCAACCCGCTCGATTTGGTTATGATAGGATGATGAGCGAAATCAACAAATCAACCGACTATGGTATTACTCAGCAAAAGCAAGCAGCAGCAGAGCAGGGCGGACAGCTTGCACAATCAACAGCAGCCAATCTTCAAAGCAGAGGAATTGGTGGTAGTGTGTTGGCTTCAGCAGTGCAAAGAGCAAAATTAAATGCAAATAAAAATGCAGGCAACAACATTCAGCAGTTGCTCTTAAGAAAAATGATGCTGACACCCCAGATCATGCAGAATATGAATCAGCTTGATTTACAAAAACTTGGAATGCAGGGTCAATTAGGAGGACAATTATCAGATGATACTTGGTTTGATGATATGCTTGCAATTCTAAACACAGCAGGAAATATAGCTGGAGCAGTAACATAATGAGTATTGCTAAATCCTTACAGAAAGCGGGATATCTTTCAACCGGCTTGGAAGGGTTGAAAAAATTCTTGAATTCCTTAGCCGAGAGCGAAAGACAAAAGCAATTGCAGGAAGCAGGGATTGAAAGTTATAATAAACTCAAATCAATATTTGCACCAGAGCCGACTTGGGAAGAAACACAATCACAAAGCCCAATACAAAAGCTATTGCCAATAAATCAACAGCAGGACTTTAATAAAACCGGAGAGCCACCACTTCCACCCGTGCCTATTGATGAGCCATCATTACAATTGATGCCGGATTACAAAAGCAGAGATCAAATGGTTAATGAAGCCAATAGCGTTTATGCAGATTATTTTAATAAGATCACTCAAATCAAAGGCATAGACACAGAAAAAGCGAAAAAAGAATTTGATTTGCTGAAGATGAAGGGGGGATTGCTAACACCACCAGCACCAATGAAAAAGGAAATAAAACAACTTGATCCGGACAAAACCACTGTCAAGGTAGATGATTACGGAAACATCGAAGTAATATCTAAAGGCGAACCAAAGAAGAAATATACAACCTTAGGCAGCTATGTCAACGAAGAAGGTTATGAAGTTACAATCTTACAGGATGCTGAAGGAAATATTCAGGAAAGAAAATCTGAAAATAAGGTCAGAAAACCAGCCGGTACAAATGTTAGGATTGAGATGCCTAAGCCAGAAAAATGGAAAGAGTTTGGCAAAGCAATGAATATGATTATGTATAAACAAGATGAAAACGGAAATCTTGTTCCGAGACCGGAAAACGAACAAGCAAAATACAGGGAAGTGGCTTTGAATTTTGCAAAATCTAATTTAACACCAGAAGCATTAAATTGGTACAATAACGAAATCCTATCAAAAGAAAAGTGGGGAAGAGAGGATATATCAAGTTATGATTTCTTAGAAGAGGTAAAGCAAGCCATACAAAGAGGAGAAATTACACCAGAAGCAGCACAAGATTTAATTGACTTTGACCCGTATCGCTCTCAAATTCTAAAAATAGATGAAAATCAATCAGTGTTCAAAAATAAAAAGAAAGAGAAAAAATGAGCGAAGGCGATAAAACAAAACAGGCAATAATTCAACAGATTGAAGCAAGACAGAATAAGTTAAAAGAATTAGATGCTATAAAAGAAAAAAAACAACAGGAGAAAAATCTTAGTGGAGAAGTCTTTGAAGATGCGACACCTGTTGCTAAGGAAGAAAAACCAACTGTTGATGACTTAAGACGCTCAATTTATTCTGTTTTTCCTGATCAGATAACAATGCCAAGACAACAGGGATTTTTAGACGAAGAATCACCTTTGTTGAAAAACCCCGCTTTCTTAGAAATATTATCTAAACAACAACCACTGATCGAGAATTTAGAGAAGCCAGACAGCTATCAACCAATTATTACGCCTGATTATGAAGAGCATATTAACAATTTACGAAAATTCGGGAAATCAATTGAAAACGATCCCAGCAAAAAAACATTAGTTGAGCTTACTAATTTTTTAATTGATATTGGAATAAACGATAAGCCGATTTCAACACCCATTTTTAATGTTGCTGCACCGATAATAGAAGGCAAGGAAAAAGTAAGTCAAGGTGTTAAGGAAATAGTAAATGGTGAAGTTCTTAGAGGCGTGGCAAGATCAACAGCCGGAGGATTACAAACAGTTTTTAATAAGTTTCCGGCAGTGATGGG
>DYHC01000150.1:0-866 GCA_020724325.1 Melioribacter roseus | reverse complement strand
TGCCAACAATAAAGCTAATCGGCTATGAAACGGATAAAGCATTTGGTGGTGATGGAAGCAAAGGAGTTGAGATCGCACAAAAATTAGCACCGTTTCTATTTGGTAAATGGGTAGGAATCGGCAGCTTAGCTGCAGATAAAACAGTTGAAATTGCAAAAGACAGCCAGATGTTCAGGGAATTATTACCCGATCCCGAAGATCAGCTTATAGCAAGAGATTTATTGCATAATATAATTTTGCTTGGAACAGTTGCAGCCGGAAGAAAAATAGATCAGAAGTTTATAGACCCTGCACTTGATAAATATTTTCCATATACAAGGGGGATAAAATACGATCCAAACAACAAAAGAATCAAAAATGTATTGGAGCAGTTCGGAAAGGAATATAATTATAGACTAAGAAAAGATGGAGTTGAAAAAGCAAGAGAGTGGGCTAAAACGGAATTTGAATCTATCGTAAAAAATGTTCCGCCAGAATTTTTCAGTAATCTTAAAATTGATCTAAAAAACATATTCAAAAAAGGGAAGGAAGCAAAGGGCAAAGAGCAGCAGCAACAGACTGAAGCAAGACCGGAATCCGAAGCAACAGAACAACAAAGCCCTGAAACTCAAAATCAATATCCGCAATTAAAACCTTCTATTAAACTACTAAAACAAGGTAGAAGCGAACCAAAGTCAAAACCTGCTGCTCAATTGCCATCACCAAAATTACCAAAAGGCAAAGCCGAAGAATTGCCAAAAGATCGAACCGAAACCAAATCTGATTACGGAGCGAGAACCGAACAAGAGTTATTAAATTATCAAAGAAAACAGCAGGAGCTTGCAGACAGATTAGCACAGGATATAAAGCAGAGACAAAGCAGAGAA
>DYHC01000149.1:937-5471 GCA_020724325.1 Melioribacter roseus | reverse complement strand
CCAGTCCCAACGCCAGCAACAAAATAATCTATTTTACCTTCCATCTGTTCCCAAATTTCAGGACCGGTTAACATATAATGGGATTCATTGTTATCTAAATTGTTATGTTGATCTATGTAGTAGAGTGAAGGATCTCTCTTGGCAAGATTTTCGGCATAATTGTTATAAGATTCCGGGTGCCCGGGCGGTAATTTGGAATTTACTTTTATTACATCTACACCAAGTACTTCCAGCATTTTAATCTTTTCTTTACTGGTTGTATCGCGTATTACTATTTTTAATTTATATCCTTTTTGTCTGCACACTATTGCAAGTCCCATAGCAGTATTACCAGACGAGTTTTCAATAATAGTATCGCCTTGTTTCAGCTTACCTTCGCGTTCACCTTTTTCAATCATATACTTTGCAATTCTGTCTTTGATACTTCCGCCGGGGTTCATGAATTCCATCTTTGCCCATATTGTAGCTTTTAATCCTTTAGAGATATTACCGAGCTTAACTAAAGGAGTGTTTCCAATAGCATCAATTATACTTTCGTAACGATTATTTCTCATTGCCTACCTGTTTTATTAGTATGATAAGGGAAATATATTTCCTCTTAAAAATTCATCGGTTCTCATTTTTTTCCGCCCTTCCGGCTGTAATTCAAAAATTTGTAAATAATTTTCGCCGGTAGAAATAAAAATTTCTTTTTTAGTCTGAAGAATTTTAATTGAGGAAATTTCTTTATTAGAACTTATTTCGATATCGATCCATCCACTTTCCTGTGGAATATTTTCAACAGCCACAACTTTTGTTTTGAATACTTTAATAATTTTTTTGTTGTGAACAAAGAATGCAGCGGGATAAGGAGCCAGCCCGCGTACAAGATTATGAATTTGATAAGCAGATTTATTCCAGTCAATCTCGCAAATTTCTTTTGTAATTTTGGGAGCGGGCGAGGAGAGTTGATTATCCTGAGTAGTTTCTACGACTTCGCCTTTTTCGATCAGATCAACAGTTTTTAGAATTACACCGGCTCCAAGCATCATTAATTTATTATGTACAGAGCCGAAATTATCTTCATCATCAATCTTAATTTTCTCTTGAAGTATAATATTACCTGTATCAACTTTATCATTTAGGAAGAATGTAGTAACTCCCGTTTCATTTTCGCCATTAATTAAAGCCCATTGAATAGGTGCAGCGCCGCGATATTTAGGAAGTAAAGAACCATGCAGATTTATTGAACCAAATTTTGGCAGTCTGAAAACTTCCATTGGTAAAATTCTAAATGCAACTATAACAAACAAATCGGGATTAATCTTTTTCATTTCATCAATAAATTCCTGGCTTTTAAGAAGAACCGGAGTAAATACTTTAATACCGTTCTCTAATGCGAACTTCTTAACCGGAGTAAATGATAATTGTCTTCCCCTTCCTCTTTCTTTATCTGGTGCAGAAACAACAGCTTCTACACTGTGCGAACTCGATAAAAACGCTTGCAGAGCAGGAATGGCAAATTCCGGCGTACCCATGAATACAATTTTCATTTACGCTGCCGTTATAAAAAGATCATAACTGTGTGATAGGATAATCAATTTCTACTTTCCTTTTCTTAATCGATTTCAATTCAGCCTGAAGTTGAGCTTTCATTTCTTTATTCACTCTGTCCGGAATCATTTTACCTATTAAATGATCGTACTCGTGCAAGATAACACGAGCTAAAAAGTCATCAGCTTCAAGTTCCATAAGCTGCTCATCAGTGTTAAGGTAGCGTATCTTTACCATTTTAGATCTTTCAACTTCTGCCCTTAAATTGGGAAGACTTAAGCAGCCTTCTTCAATTACTACTTTTTCATCGGACTGAAGTAATAATTCCGGGTTTATAAAAATCATCGGTTTGAATTTTTCGTAACCGTCTACTCCTTTAAGATCAACAACAAAAAGTGATTTGTTGAAACCGACCTGGTTTGCAGCAAGCCCAACTCCCCTGGCGTTATGCATTGTATCTATCATGTTCTTTATTTTAACAATTAATTCATCGGAAACGGAGCTGACCGGTTGAGTTTTCTGACGGAGTATTTTATCACCATAAACAGTAATGGGTAATATTGCCATAAGAAATCCTTTAAATTGCCATAAGAAATTCTTTAATGTGATTCAGCTGGAATAACGACTGCGCTAAGGTCTTTATAAAGATTTACTTCGGTAGCACTGAATAACATTCTAACAAGCAGCCGAAAAATAATCAACATTTGCTGAAGAATAAAGGAGAGGAGAAGCATATAATAAGGTGTGCGCGGAATAGCAGGACCAATTATGTTATAGACAACTGCACCAATGGCTCCTATAACTGCAACAATTAGAAATGCCGTAAATACAATTGAAAAATTATTTTTTATAAAGAGTGTAGCAGAATATACTTCTCTAAATATCTTAGTTCTGTCATTAACCGCTAAGGATACTTTAGAATAATCCGAAATAATTGATACAATACCAATGAAAAAAACCAGAAGGACGTAGCGTAAAGCAAAGAATATAAATTCCAGAAGAACATTTTCAGAATTTCTGAAGATAAGATGTATTAACTTTCCTGTATAATCAATAATTACAAATGCAATAAAATATAAAGCAAGGGAAATCAAAGTAATTTTCACAAACCTAAAAAAATATTTTACACCGCCGTAGAAAAAATCAACAATATGATTTTTTTCCGGAGTGTGAAAAATCGAGATTAATCCTCCAAGAAAAAATGTTTGGAGCAATGTATAAATACTAACTAAAGTATAAATGCTTAACGGGAGCTGATCGAAATTTATTTTATATAAAGTTTGGAATTGAACAAACCACATATAATCGAATTGAACCGCAAGTTGATCGCTTAATAATGATCTTCCTAAATTATCCATTAATATATTTAGAATTGGTACAGTAAGAACAAGTGCAGAGAGTGCATTAAAAATCCACATTAAGAATACCAGGCGGAAATTATGAAACACTGTTCGTGTGCCATGAACAATTGTATTTTTAAGATATTGAATCATCCCACGCTTCCCAAAATCATCAAGGCATTTTGAACCCAGAAAAAAACACGAATAGCCAGAGACCACGAAGCCCAGATTCTTGATTCGAGAGTAAAAGAATTATTTGCAAAATTAATATCGAGTAAGTTTTTACGATGCGGGTCTACTTCGGCAGCAATTACCCGGTTTTCAGTTTTAAATCTGAAAATTTTCCAGCGTTCTGTTCCGTCCCATTTCTGTTTCAGTGTTTCTTTATCTGTATAAAGGTAAACGTCGCATCTAAAAATTCCATCCCGCAATCTTTCTACCAGCACTTCATATTCTGTTTGAGATACCTTAGTAACAGATGAAACTTTATAATCGAATATTTTTGCAGAATTAAAAAATTCATCGAAGAACCACGTCATATCTTCCTTAACATTTTTACGAACTACATTAAAGAAGTCTTCGCCCGTTGGATGTGCAAATTTATACTTGTTGTAATATTCCTTCATTAACTTCATCATATTTTCATACCCGATGTAACGTTCCAATATATGAAGAACAAGATCCGGTTTGCCGTATGAATTAACTAAATAAGCCAGACGTGAAGGATGGAGATAAGATGTATCAGTAATAGAACCTATGGTCATATTGCGATAATATGAAACTAAACTTTGTGTGGCTTGAGGCAAATGTATTTCTGCAAGAGTATAAATTATTGGAATCTCTTTATAAGAGAAGAACTCTAAACCATAAATTGGAATGTAGGAAGCAAACTTGAAGAATGTTAAAATATCCGGATAATATTTGTACATTATTTTAGTTGCAAAATAAGATGCAAAACCTTCATCCAGCCATGCTTCATAAACTTCGTTATTGGCTAACAATCCCTGGAAATACTGATGAGAAAACTCATGTGCAACAAGATACTCCGGCCAGCCGGTTGAGTGGGGAGAAAATAACTCCGCACTTACAGTAAATAACGTCGGGTATTCCATTCCGCCCGAACCGCTTGTCCGTGGTACATCTACAAGCGTAATTGTTTGATACGGATATTCACCTAAATTATCCTCAAAATACTCAAGACAATTTTTTACCGCTTCAATATACCGGTAGAAAAACTTTTCACGCTCAGGCTGAACGTATGCATGGATTAATACTTGTGAACCGTCCTTTCTTGTGTAAATACCCGACCTATGCAAAATATTATCTGTTGCAAACCATACAAAATCATGAACGCCATTTTGTACTATTGAGTAATTTGTGAATTGCGGGCTGATATTCCTGCCTACTTCTACTCCGGTTGAAGCAACCTTGTAACTATTGGGTACTTTGATATTAGCAGAATAATTTCCAAAATTTGAGTAGAAGTTTAGATAAGCGTAGTAAGGGCTGCAAATCCATTTCCCGTTTTCAAAAACACCTACTTTAGGAAACCATTGAGATACAAAGAAAAAATTTCTGCCGCGTGCATAACCAAATCTTTTTACCGATTCTGGTATTTTTAAACTATACTCAAAGTAGATATGAATTGAATCCCCGGGATG
>DYHC01000149.1:569-927 GCA_020724325.1 Melioribacter roseus | reverse complement strand
GAACCGGTTCTGGTAATATTGATTTAGCAACTGTACTATCATTAGGGTTATAAATTTCAGGAAAGACGAATTCCAATTCTGTAATTCTGCCATCAATAAGTATTTTCTTAAAATTTATTTCCGTTTGTGCTTCAGGAAAATTAATATTATATCCTTTAGCAAAATGAGTATTATTACTTTTGTATGCATTAGCATATAAATGGAAATAGATTTCCCGGGCAGGATACTCAGTTTTATTTCTCCACGTGATAGTTTCCTTTACATAAATTTCCTTATTAATTGCAGAGAGCTCTACATCAAAGTGATAATCTGCAATATTCTTATAAGATGCTTTTTCCTCTTTTAATATTCCATTATA
>DYHC01000149.1:0-559 GCA_020724325.1 Melioribacter roseus | reverse complement strand
TAGTATTTGTTTTCCTGATTTGTAAAAGAATTTGGGAGTAAAGAACTTTCTCCCTGGGAAATGTACAAAAGCAAAGAAAGCAGAATAAGCAGAGTAACTATGATTAGCTTTTTCATGACTTCAAGTTATTAAATAGGAAGTCATACTGCAATTTGTAGTTAAAGTTAATTTGTTTTGCTTCTGTAATACTCAATAGTTTTTTTCAGACCGTTTATTAAACTGTATTTAGGTTCAAAACCAAGCTCAATTTTTGTTTCATCTATTGAAGCAAGACTATGCAAAATGTCGCCGGCTCTTTCTTCATGGAATTCTATTTTACTTTTACTGTTTGTCTCATCAATAATAATTCGCGCTAATTCTAAAATTGAGGTTGCATTACCGGCGGCTACGTTAAAAACTCCGTTAACTTTTGTAGAAGCTGCTGCTTTAATATTTGCTTCTACAACGTCTTCTGCAAAAATAAAATCCCTAGTTTGATAACCATTCCCGTAAATAATAATTGGTTTATTATTGAGAGCGTTGGTAATAAATATTGGAACAGCAGCAGCGTATTGGCTCT
>DYHC01000148.1 GCA_020724325.1 Melioribacter roseus | reverse complement strand
GATTTTCGATATTCCATGATGCAACATAGAACGTGTTATCATTTTCTTTAATCTGGGCAATGGAATAATTAATAAAGACAAACAAGAAATAAATAATTCCGGTTGTAGTAAGTTTTTTATTCATTTTGTTTTATGGTTATTGATGTAATGAATATTTATTTTCGCTGTAAAATATAAACAAAATAGATAAGAGCCGAAAATTAAGATGTCAATAAGTACCAAAAAAAAATTTGTTATAATTGACGCAATGGCATTAGCGTATAAAGGTTACTATGCTTTCATTTCGCGTCCTTTAACAACTTCCAAAGGTGAACCGACTTCTGCGGTTTACGGATTTGTTAACCAGCTTATTAAAATTATTGAAGATACAGAACCGGACTATCTTGCGGTTGCATTTGATTCGAAAGAAAAGACATTTAGACACGGCTATTATGAAAATTACAAATCATCACGCGAAGAGATGCCTGAAGACATGGTTCCACAATTAGCGCGAATAAAAGAGATAATAGAAGCATTCAATATTCCGATTTATATTCTGCCGGGTTACGAAGCAGATGACCTAATTGGAACAGCAGTAAAAATTGCTGAGAAGAATGGTCTGTTCTGTTTTGCCATCACTCCCGATAAAGATTACATTCAATTAATTACACCAAATATTAGGATAATAAAGCCGGGCAAATCGGCTGATGAAATTGTTGTGATTGATGAGAACAAAGTACGCGAAGAATACGGATTCGAGCCGAAACAGATGATTGATTACTTAGCGCTTTTAGGTGATAGTTCTGACGACATTCCAGGTGTTGCCGGTATCGGTCCAAAGACTGCTATACCTCTTATACAAAGATTTAGATCATTAGAAAACATTTATAAAAATATTGATGAAATTGAAAAACAGAGTATTATCAACAAACTGAAAGAGAACAAAGAGAATGCGTTCCTTTCGAAAGAACTTGCTACTATTCATACAGAAGTTCCGTTCGAATTCAATTTGAAAGATACACTTTACGAGAAGCCCGATATAACCAGGCTGACAAAAGTATTGGGCGAGCTTGAATTTCGTTCCTCCATAAGCAAAATAAAAAAACTTTATCTCGAAAATGAAAATGCTGATGAATCTGAAATACCAAGTCAGCCCGAACAAGAACCGATTGCTGCTGAAAACATAAAAGTATTCGATAAGAGCAAAGTTAGATACAGATTAATAAACACTATTAAAGAGACAGAAGACCTGGTAGCACAGCTTAGTTTATGCGATAAATTTGTTTTCGATACTGAAACCGATTCGCTTGATGTTTACAATGTAAATTTAGCCGGATGCTCATTCTGTATCAATCCAAAAGAAGCATACTTTGTAGCAGTTAATCCTCATAGAGAATCGTCAGGATTATTTTCAACAGATTTAACAGGAAGAATTCCAGTAAGCGACTTCATTCGTATTTTCAAACCGATATTCGAAAATGCTAAAACAAAAAAAATATGTCAGAATGGTAAATATGATATTGCTGTAATGAAGCACTACGGCATTGAAGTAGCAAATTTCTACTTCGATACTATGCTTGCAAGTTATGTAATAGATCCGGATCAAAAGCACGGTATGGATGAACTTTCCGAAAGATTGCTTAACTACAAACCGATTCCGCTTCTCGATCTTATCGGCTCAAAAAAATCTCCGGAAAAAATTTTTGACGTTGAGCTGGAACGCCTGTCTGATTATTCATGCGAAGATGCCGACATAACATTTCGCCTATACGAATTATTGAAGGAAATTCTTAAGAAAGAAGGATTGGAAAAAGTTGCATACGAAATTGAATTTCCACTTGTTCCTGTTCTGGAAGATATGGAACGAACCGGCGTTAAAATTGATGTTAAGAATCTGAATGGATTCAGTAAAGATCTTCAGTTACTGTTAGATAATTATTCTCAAGAGATTTTCAAGCAAGCCGGTGAAAGTTTTAATATCAACTCAACACAGCAGCTTCAGAAAATATTGTTCGAGAAATTAAAACTTCCTCCAACCACAAAAACAAAGACAGGATATTCAACCGATGTGCGCGCCTTAGAATCCCTTAAAGGTTCGCATCAAATTATAGATACAATTATGGATTACCGTCAGGTCGCTAAGCTTAAGTCCACTTATGCAGACGCTCTTCCAGATCTTATTAATTCTAAAACAGGAAAAGTTCATACTACTTATAATCAAACAGCTGCATCAACGGGAAGGTTATCCAGCAACGATCCTAATCTTCAAAATATACCTATCCGCTCAGACCTTGGTAAGGAAATTCGCAAAGCATTTGTTCCTACCGATAAAGATCGCATTATTCTTAGTGCGGACTACAGCCAGATTGAACTTAGAATTTTGGCAAGCATCTGCGGAGACGAAACTTTAATGAATGCATTCATAAACAACGACGATATTCACCGAAGAACCGCTGCATTAATCTTTAACGTAGACCCGACCGCCGTTAATCCGGACATGCGAAGAAAAGCCAAAGAAGTAAACTTTGGAATTCTTTACGGATTAGGTCCATTCGGTTTAAAAACTCGTTTGGGAATTACGCAAACCGAAGCAAAAGGAATAATTGATAATTACTTCAACTCGTTTAAGAAAGTAAAAAGCTTTATGATGGATTCTATTAAGAAAGCACAGAAAAAGGGATTTGCTGAAACAATTACAGGCAGAAGAAGATTTTTGAAAAATATAAACAGTAATAACAGAGTAGTAAGACAATTCGAAGAGCGCGTTGCAATCAACATGCCTATTCAAGGCACCGCAGCAGACATGATAAAAATTGCTATGATAAATATTCATAAAACTCTTGAGAAAAATAAATTTAAGAGCAAGATGGTTCTGCAGGTTCACGATGAGTTGGTTTTTGATGCCTACAAAAATGAAATTGATAATTTAATTCCTCTTGTAAAGAAACTTATGGAAGAAGCTCTTCCTTTAAATGTTCCTGTTGTAGTTGATACGGGCATTGGAGATAACTGGCTTGATGCCCACTAAATTTTTTAATTCGGAAAAATGGTTAACCTATTATGAAAGCATTAATAATAGTTGATATTCAATACGACTTTTTAGAAGGCGGTGCTCTCGCTGTTCCTGATGGAAATAATGTTATTCCTGTTGTTAATAAAATCCAGTACCATTTCGATCTTGTAGTTGCAACACAGGATTGGCATCCGGCTAAACATAAAAGTTTTGCTTCAAATCATCAGGGTAAAAATGTATTTGATAAAATAATTCTAAATGGAATAGAACAAATCTTATGGCCTGATCATTGCGTTCAAGGGAGTAATGGGGCAGATTTCCATAAAGACTTTAATATGAAAAGAGTGGAATCAATTTTCAGAAAAGGAATGGAAACGGAAATTGACAGCTACAGTGCTTTCTACGATAATGGTCATATCAAATCAACAGGATTATCCCCCTATCTTAGAGGTAAAAACATAGATGAAATTTATATTGCCGGATTAGCCGGAGATTTTTGCGTTTACTATTCCACCAAAGATGCTCTGAACGAAGGTTTCAAAGTAACAATAATTGAAGATGGAGTAAGATCAATTGATCAGAAAAATTTTCTTGTGATCAAAAAGGAATTAATAGAGCGCGGTGTAAATTTCATAACAAGTTCTCAATTAGAATAATATGCTAAAAAAATTTAATCAAAAGATAACGGAAGGATTTCTTTTTACAGACCAGTATCAGCTTTCGATGGCACAACTTTTTTACAAGAACGGTCTTCACGATATTACTGCACAATTCGATCACTTCTTCAGAAAATATCCTGATTATGGAAGTCATAAAGCCGGCTACTGTATTTATGCCGGTTTAGAATGGCTTGTTGACTGGATGCAGAATACAAGAATTACTAAACAGGATGTTTCCTTTCTGAAAAAGCATAAGAATGCAAAGGGGAAAAATTTATTTCAGGATGATTTCTTAAAATGGTTATTGAAGAATGGTAATTTCGACTCGGTTAACTTAAAAGCGATTTCAGAAGGCAGAGCGGTTCATCCATACGAACCATTAACTGTAGTAACTGCACCGTTAGCAATTGCACAAATTCTTGAGACCCCGCTGCTAAATCAACTAAACTATCAGACTTTAATAGCAACGAAGGCAGCACGACTTAAAGAAATTAGCAGAGGAAATGTTGTTATCGAATTTGGTGCGAGGCGGGCACAGGATAGAGGAGCAATTGCTGGTGTTAGAGGTGCATTGATTGGCGGCGTAGATTTTACTTCTAATGTTGGTGTGTCGCATTTATTCAAAAAAAGCCCTAAAGGAACGCATGCGCACAGTATGGTTCAATTATTTTTATCGCTCGGTTATTCTGAACTGGATGCCTTCGAGGCGTTTGCGGATCTTTATCCCGATGATTGCATTTTGTTAGTAGATACAATTGATACGTTAAAAAGTGGAATTCCAAACGCTATAAAAGTTTTTGAAAAGCTTATTAAAAAAGGTCACCGCCCTATCGGTATTAGATTGGACTCAGGCGATTTAGCATTTCTCTCGATTAAAGCAGCAAAGATGCTTAAAGATGCAAAACTGGATGATATTAAAATTGTTCTTTCCAATGAGCTGCATGAATTAAGTATTTGGCAAATAATTTCACAGATAGTAACTGAAGCACCAAAGGATGGGCTTGATTCAGATAAAATTATAAACAGATTAATCTTTGGTGTTGGAACAAACCTGATTACTTCACTTGGATGTCCCGCTTTAGGAGGAGTTTATAAACTTGTTTCCATCCAGAATAAGAGTATATGGAACGGAACACTTAAGATTTCTGATAATCTCGAAAAATCTACTCTCCCCGGCAACAAACAGATTTATCGGTTATATGATAATTTTGGTAAAGCTACCGCAGATTTAATTTGTCTGGCAGATGAAAAACTGAATTCATTTAAGAATTTTATTTTGCATCATCCAGTAGAAAAAAATATAATAAGGAGAATTGAAAAGAAAGAGCTATCGAAATCGGAACCGCTACTTAATTATGTATTGAAGGAAGGAAAAGTTTGTTACCACTTCCCTACACTTGATCGGTTAAGAGAAGTTAGAAATAAAGACCTTGAACATCTTCACGAAGGAGTAAAGAGACTAATTAACCCGCATCAATACCATGTATCTGCTTCAGAAAAATTGATTAGGTACAGACAGAAACTGACTGAAAGGATCAAAGGAAGATATCAGAGTAATCAGTAATTGATAATGAGTGAATAGTAAAAGGTATAAAATTATGGAATGTGTATTAATGCTATCAATCAATTACATATATAAATTTCCGATAAAACTCTAATCAACTGAAAATGTCTATACTCTTTTACGATAATTTTTATCCTGACTTTGGGAGTGCATTATAATCGAAACATCCTAAAACTCTATTGAAAACTGTCAGTTCCAGATAAAAAACGAAAATGGATTATCGGCTTATTCAAAAATGTTGCTGACTTTCCACTGCCAATTACA
>DYHC01000147.1 GCA_020724325.1 Melioribacter roseus | reverse complement strand
TTATCATAGAAATATTAGTTAAAATTACTACGTTCGATTTCTTCCCTTTTACTTATATTTGAAAACAAAATTAACCATTTTATGTTACAACCATTCCACGTAGGTAAATTATGAATAATTTCGAACCAATGGACCAATTTGTTGACAGGCATATTGGACCCGGTAAAAATGATGTTAAGAAAATGCTCGACTTAATTGGAGTTAATTCCCTGGACGAATTAATTGAAAAAACAGTTCCGAATTCTATTCGATTAAAAGAAGAATTAGTTCTTGACGAACCGCTGACTGAGTTTGAATTGATGAATCATCTTAAAGAAATTGCTTCCAAGAATAAAGTATTTAAAAGCTATATTGGATTAGGATACTATCCAACTATAACACCAGGTGTTATTAAAAGAAATATTTTAGAAAACCCCGGTTGGTACACACAATATACTCCTTATCAGGCAGAAATTTCCCAGGGAAGATTAGAAGCACTTCTTAATTTCCAAACAATGATTGTTGACCTAACCGGTTTACCAATTGCCAACGCATCATTACTTGATGAAGCTACCGCGGCTGCTGAAGCAATGGGAATGCTTTATGCAGTTCGTAAGTCTAATAAGAAAAACTCCAATGTGTTTGTTGTAAGTAATGAACTATTCCCGCAGACTATAGATGTCCTAAAAACACGTTCTGCTCCTTTGGGAATTGAATTAAGAATTGTGGAACATAGAAATTTGGAATTAACAGATGATATTTTTGGACTTATAGTTCAATATCCTTCTGCTAATGGTGAAATCTATGACTATACTGAGTTGTTTAATAAAGCTGCTTCAAAAGGGATTTATAAGTGTGTTGCTGCTGATATTTTAAGTCTCGCATTACTTACTCCTCCAGGTGAATTCGGTGCTGATATTGTTGTTGGCTCAGCACAAAGATTCGGTGTTCCAATGAGTTATGGCGGTCCACATGCGGCTTATTTTGCAACTAAAGACGAATTTAAAAGACAAATACCGGGCAGAATAATTGGTGTTTCAATTGATGCTCAAGGTAAAAGAGCTTTACGAATGGCTCTTCAAACAAGAGAACAACATATAAAACGCGAACATGCAACAAGTAATATCTGCACCTCACAGGTTCTACTTGCTATTATGTCCGGTATGTATGCTGTCTACCATGGACCAGAGGGAATTAAAGCAATTGCCGAAAGAGTAAATAAACTTACAATACTTCTTAACAAGAACCTGAATGAATTAGGAATTATTCAGAAGAATCATTTTTTCTTCGATACTTTGCTTGTACAAATGAGTTCAGAAGAAGAATCTAAATTGCTAAATAAAATATCATTAGAGAAAAAAATTAATTTAAGATGGATTGATGAAATATCATTCGGTATTTCTTTAGCAGAAACAAATACAATAGAAGATGTAATTGAATTAACAGAATTATTTGCAACGGCAGTAAACAAAAAAGTTGTGAAGCATACTGCAAAAGAACTTAGTACAAGCTTGCCGCCAAATCTGGAAAGAAAGTCGGAGTTCCTTACTCATCCTGTATTCAACTCATACTATTCTGAAACAGAAATGCTTAGGTACATAAAAACACTTGAGAGGAAAGATCTTTCACTTACACAATCTATGATTCCCTTAGGATCGTGTACAATGAAGCTTAATGCTTCAACGGAAATGTTTGCAATAAGCTGGAGTGAATTTGCAGATATTCATCCGTTTGCACCTATAGATCAAGCGAAAGGTTATAAAGAATTAATTACAAAGTTAGAAAACGATCTGGCGGTAATAACAGGATTCAAAGCCGTTTCTATGCAGCCAAATTCCGGTGCACAGGGTGAATATACCGGGCTTATGGTTATTAGAGCTTATCATCAGAGCAAAGGAGATTTTAAGCGTAATGTAGTATTAATACCTTCATCAGCGCATGGAACCAATCCAGCTAGCGCTGTTATGGCTGGCAGCAAAGTTGTAGTTGTTAAATGTGATGATAGGGGAAATATCGACCTAAGCGATTTAACTACTAAAGCCGAACTGCACAAAGAAAATCTTTCTGCCCTCATGGTAACTTACCCTTCTACACACGGCGTGTTTGAAGAAGAGATTATGGAAATATGCGACCTTATTCATAAATGTGGAGGACAGATTTATATGGATGGGGCTAATCTTAATGCACAGCTCGGTTTAACGAGTCCCGGTTTTATCGGTGCTGATGTGTGCCATTTGAATCTGCATAAGACATTTACTATTCCTCATGGAGGCGGAGGTCCCGGAATGGGACCAATTGCAGTCGCAGAACATCTCGTCCCTTTTTTGCCAGGGCATCCTGTTGTTAAGATTGGAACGGATAAAAGTATAAATGCTGTTTCTGCAGCTCCGTGGGGCAGTGCCGGAATTCTTATAATTCCTTATGCTTATATTAAAATGATGGGCAGTTATGGATTAACCTATGCAACAAAAATTGCAATTCTAAATGCTAACTATATCAAAGCAAAATTGGCAGACTATTATTCAACACTATATACTGGAAAAAATGGTTTTGTTGCTCACGAGCTTATTTTTGATACAAGAGAATTTAAACTCTCTGCCAATATAGACGTAGAAGATATTGCAAAGAGATTAATGGATTATGGTTTTCATGCGCCTACAGTTTCTTTTCCGGTTCCCGGAACTTTAATGGTAGAACCGACAGAAAGTGAATCGCTTACTGAATTAGACCGTTTCTGCGAAGCACTTATTTCAATCAAAAGGGAAATTGAAAATGTTGAAGAAGAGATATGGGATAAAAATGATAATCCATTAAAAAATTCTCCTCATGTTGCAGAAGTTGTTACCGCCGATGAATGGGACCACAAGTATTCGCGCCAAACGGCTGCTTATCCCGCTAATTATATTAAAGAAAACAAGTTCTGGCCAACAGTCAGCAGAGTTAATAATGCGTATGGCGATCGTAACCTTGTTTGCAGCTGCCTTCCAATAAGCGAATATGAAGAGGTAAAGGATATTTGATTTGCAAAACATTTGCGAAATATTAAGTAATTCAAAAACAATTGCGGTGGTCGGCTTATCACGCGACCCAAATAAAATAAGCCGCAGAATTGCTTCGTTTCTTGTCGATTCTGCTTATGATGTTGTTGGTGTTAATCCGGATTTTGGAGATGAAGATGCAGATGGAATTAAGGTTTATAAATCCATTTCGGATATTCCACATAACATCGATATTATAAATGTATTTAGAAAGTCTGTGGATATTCCAGATGTAATTGATGAAGTCCTTGCTAAAAATCCAAAAGTATTGTGGCTTCAACAGGGAATTAGGAATGATTTGGCGGTTAAACCTGTAATCGAAAAGGGAATTATTGCAATTCAGGATGAATGTATTTTTATTCAGTACAATCTTTGCAAATCCATAATAAAATAATAAAGAATCTGGTTGATATGAAATTGACCTCTGTAAAAATCAGTTTCATTGCAATCAGTTTTTTATTTCTATTTCTAGAAAATACTGAAGCTATACCCGATTCGCTCCTTGTTCAGGAACAGACCTTACGTGTGGATTCAATTTCAATTTCGGGTAACGATATAACTGAAGATTTCATAATACTTAGAGAGTTAACTTTTAGCACTGGCGATTTTGTTAATACTGCTGTTCTTCAATATAACAAGGAAAGAGTCTTTAGTCTTCGCCTATTTACTAAAGTAGAGATTTATCCAGAAATCATTTCCAATAAAAATATTATCAGGATAGAACTTAAAGAAAGCTGGTATATCTATCCAATTCCTTTTATACGAAGGCAGAATGGTTCAATGAAAAAACTTTCCTATGGAATTAATTTTTCTTTTAAGAATTTCAGGGGAAAGAATGAACACCTTAGAACAATTTTAAGTTTGGGTTACGATCCTTTCTTTGCACTTGTTTATCAAAATCCCGCTTTAGATTATAAACGAAATTTGGGTTTAGGATTGGGTCTTTCTTTTCTTAAACTTAGTAATAAAAGTACTGCTGCTAAAAACCTTTTTGGAAATGATTTTGATTATAAATTTTATTCTACAGAGGTCATTTTATTCAAACGCCTCGATCTATTTAACGAGTTCTATTCTGGTATCGGTTTCAACTATGTAGAAGGTCCTGAAAAGCCGATTCAAAGGATTACTGCTTCCGGTAAGAGAATTGACAGAGTTGTATCATTTACACTCGGATATACTTACGACTCACGCGACTTAAAACAATTTTCACAATACGGAATCTTTGCTTCCGCTATGCTGCGGCACAAAGGTTTCGGGATCTCAAATATTAGTTATAATATTTTTCAGTTCGATTTCAGAGAATACCGAACAATCATTAAAGATTTTTCTGCACGATGGCGGTTTGCATTAAGACATACCTTCGGTTCTACTATTCCATTATACGATTATTCTTTCCTTGGTTATAATGAGTATGTTAGAGGGTACAGTAATGATGTTAGTGAAGGGAATAATTTTCTTCTTGCTTCATTTGAAGTTAGCTATCCAATTGTTAAAGAATGGGATTTAAGTATTAAACTTCCTCTTATTCCTCAGCAGTTAACTTCTGCAAGAATCGGTATTTATCTTTCCGCATTTACAGACGCAGGTCAGGTTTTTAATAATCATCAAAGGTTTAGATTCAGCGATTTTAATACTGGTGGTGGTTTCGGGTTAACTCTATTATTATTACCTTACAATGCAATTCGTTTCGAATATGCATTCAACAAAAGCGGCAAGGGAGAAATTTTAATTGGGACAGGATTTTCTTTCTAATATCGACTTATTCCTTTGCGATAAAATTGATTCAAAAGATAAACTCACAATTTCTGGTGAGGAGGTACATCATATTAAAGATGTTCTAAGATATTCTGTTAATGATCTTATTCATGCAACAGACGGAAAAGGAACCATCTACAAATGCAGAATTTCATCTATCACCAAGTCGAAAATTGATTGTTCTATAGATGAAGTTAGGCGTTACGATAATCATTTCCGGAATATAATTTTCTGTATTCCGCGTTTAAGAACGCTTGACAGGTTAGAATTTGCCCTCGAAAAATGTGTTGAGCTTGGAATTACGCGGTTTATAATTTTTGATTCTATTCGTACAGTAATTAAAGGTGCTAAACTCGACCGTTGGCATAAAGTTCTTAAATCCGCTATGAAACAATCTCTTAGGGCATGGCTGCCTACAATAGGTTATGTTAAGAGTGTCACGGATATTGCTCTGTTTGCCGGTAGAAGAGTAATCTTTGAACAATCTGCAAGAACACCGTTTAATCAATTTTTAGCGGAGCCCGCCTTTTCTTCAAAAGTTGAAGATATCTATTTTGTGTTTGGGCCAGAAGGCGGTTTTGCAGATGAAGAAATTGCAATTACAAAAAAATGTTCGTTTGTAAAACTTACTAATAATCGGCTGAGAACAGAGACTGCAGCAGTAACTGCCGCGGGAATAATTGCAATGGAATTGGCTTAGAGTGTAATGCTAATAAGAAAGGAAAGCA
>DYHC01000146.1 GCA_020724325.1 Melioribacter roseus | reverse complement strand
ACTGATAATTTGTTTTGCAAATAATTCTTTAATAACTCTGCACACTTATCAAAAATCAACATTGTAAGTATCTCCTATTATACCAACCTTTGTGTTTGTTAAACCTGTCGTAACACGGTGATTTTTTAATATCTCAAGAGCAGCCTTGTAATTAGCATTTACTTTAGTTTGCTGTTCAGGGCTTTGTGCATTCAGTTTGTTATTAAGAAGAAACTCGATAATAAAAACAAACGGCATCTTTGCCCATTCCGGCTTAATATCCGTAGGATTAATATCCACATTGGTGTATTCTTTTATCAATTGAGCTGTTTGCTCAGAAAAGACCTCATAAGTTGGTAAGTTACTTAAAGAATTCTTTGCCTGAGGGCTTAATAAATCTACTATATCTTCATAGGCAAACATTTGCACCTCTTTTTTATCTATGGCAAAAATAATCGGGCTAATCAAAAAAAAAGTTTATATGCACATATAAATTTTTATGTATCTGTTGCTTTTTACTTTTGTGCCAGAAATTAAATGAGGATAAAATGAACAAAGAAGCATTGAAAAGTCTTCTTAAAAAACTCGGATTCGATTTTAAGGAAAAGGAAAAAGATTTAGATACCGAACTTGATACGTTGCTTGGCGATCAAAACAAATTTGAACCGGCAAAGATTGATACAAGCAAATTTGACCCGGAGACAAAGAAATTATTCGAGGCATTAATTAACCAGAATCAAGCAATGATGGGCTCGATAAAATCTTTGCAAGAAGCGCTTAACGAAGAGAAGAAAACACGTGAGCAGATAATTAAAAATGAACAAGAACGATTAACAAAGGAAAGAGAAGCGAAAGTTAAAAGCGCAGTAGAAAAATTATTAACAGAGAAAAAAATAACTGATGCAGACAAGGATACCTGGCAAGCTCTTTACAATAATGATTTTGAAAAAGCGGATAAAGCTGCACAATTATTAAAACCTCTGGTTGATAACAAACAACAAAATAATCAAGAACCGAATAAAACTGATCCTAAGACTGCGGATAACCCAGTATTAAAAACAATACTTGAAAGAAATCAAATTCTTAATTAGTTAGGAGATAAAAATGAAACTCGATCAAATAAGTAAATTGACTGGTAGAAGCGCTGGATTGCTTTCCAAGATGGTTACCTTAACACCATTATTGCAATTCGTTGAATTCCGCCAAGATTATTCAACATCATTAAACACACCAGACAAAAGTAGCTTCTCTGGAAGCGCCGCTCGCAGTGTCGGTAGTGCATTCACTAAAGATTTGCAAACACCAAATCCAGAAAAAGTTTTACTTGCATCTTACGGGCGCGAGGTTGCAGTTGATGATCTTTATAAATTTGATGCAGACATATCTGGCTCCCCCGTATCTTTACAAAGATATTATGACCGCCAATTGAGTGCTGCTGCAATAAGGCTTGCAACAGAAATTCAAAATGCAATGCTCGCCGGAACCGGTGCAGCTCCTCAAATGTTGGGGATTAGTAACTTTGTTAAAGATGCTGCTGCCGGTGGTCAGACTGCTGCGCTTGGTTTTACTACCGCTGAGCAAGCTGCCATGAATACTCAGGTTGGATTACAGTTAAACACTACTGCAAATCAGGATGCTTTCCTTGAAATCTTATATAAAGAATTGGCAAAAGTGCCCGGGGCAAACGCAATTGTTTGTAACGTCAACCTTGCCGCAAGATTGACTACCATAGCTAAACGTATTGGCGCTGCCGGGGAATCTTTAAGCAGCTTTGGCGTGCCGGTGAATACTTTCAATAATGTTCCTATTGTTGCTTTGCCCACAGATGCAATACCACAAACTGAAAGCGATGGTACCAATACAGATTGCACATCGCTTTACATATTGCGCAATGCAGAAGAACTTGGCGTTGCTTTCAACACAAACAGCGGGTTGCAGTTCCAAGATTTTACCGATTACCAGACTTCGCCACAAGGTGTTGCTCGCTTGCAAATTAACCTTAATCTTGTTGTTGAAAGAACAGATGCGTTAAGAAGACTTTCAAGAATCAGATTATAATAATTCACTTGTCATCCTCGGTTTATGCCCGAGGATGATGGAATGTTTAATAACCTATTCACCTTTTTATGATGTTTAAGATAAATAATTGGAGAATAAGAATGCCTAAAGATGAAAAGGAAAAGTTAGTTGCCTATACAATTGGAGCCGATCTTTATGACGACCAGAATAATATTAAAAAGATTGAAGTAAAGGTGGAGGCAAAAAGCGAAGAGGAAGCTTTCGACAAATTTGCCGTGGAAGTCAAAAAAGTACATAATGGGAAATTCTATTACAACGGACTATTAAAAATAATTAAACAATGACGATAGAAGAAAAAATTGATAAGCTTATCAGTGATGTAGCTGCAATAAAAGTTAACAGCGAGCGCATCATCTCTGATGTTGAAGATCACGAAGACAGAATCCGTGAAGTTGAATCTTTCCGCAATCAGTTTAAGGGTGCGGTTATATCAATCGGTTTTGCAAGCGGATTCATCGGAACAATAGTTGGAATAATTGCTTCATTATTCTTAAGGTGATTTATGATGGATTTAATTAAAAATGCAACATTCAAAGTAATCCTTTTCGGGACCATAATAGCAGTTATTTTAATATTTATAACATTCAACTGGTTAATTGAATTTAGCTCGTTTTCAGTTGGAATTGCAAAAGGAATACTTGGCGTTGCATTAGTTTGGATTTTCGACGAATACGGACTAAAAGAAATTGACACAATCAAAGAATTAAAAAAAGGGAACATAGCTTATGCGTTATTTCTTTTGGGCTTTTTTATTGTTATTGCTGCTGCCATTATTAATTCTTGACGCACAAAAACACCTGGACATAGCTAAAAGTTATGTGGGTGTTAAAGAAGCAACCGGTAATAATGATGGTAAAGAAGTAGAGATGTTTTTGCAAAGCGTTGGAAGAAAAAAAGGCGATTCATGGTGTGCTGCTTTTGTTTCATTTTGTCTTACCCAATCTAATGTTAAAGAACCTAAAATAAGAAGTGGTTTAGCAAGAGATTTTAAGAGATCAAAAAATTTAATAATGGCAAACGATGTTCTAAGAGGCATAAAAAAAGTTGAACCTGGCTATATAGTAGGTTGGGAAAAAGGCAATACAATATTTGGGCATCTTGGCTTTGCTCTTACTAAGTGGAATAAAGAATTTGGTACTACAATAGAAGGGAATACATCAAGCGGTATATCCGGTAATCAATCAGATGGAGATGGCGTCTATATACGTTCAAGAAAGATTGAACCGGCAAATTATTTCAGAATAGTTTGGTTTGTCCCGGTAATATGAAAACAACATGGTATATATTCATATTAACATTGCTCTTATTGTTGCTTTTATCTTGTAGCACAACAAGAGAAGTAACCGAAATAAAACCAAAAGTTATTAAGCCGGAAATAATTAGGGACACTATAAAAGTAAAAGAAAAAGCAGATACTGTTATAATAGGGCATGAAATTATTAAAAATGATACAGTAAGATTAGTAAAATATTTCCCAAAGAAAGAGAAATTTTTCATAAAAGTTAAACCAGATTCAATTGTTCTTTACGATACTATTAGAACAAAACAGATAATAAAAGAAGAGATTGAAACTCCGCTTCTTAGCAAGATTGGTTTAGTAGCACTCGGATTTTTTATAATGCTCATGTTAATAATAATAAGAGGTAAAATATGAATAAGTTGATCATACCAGAAGAATTTGAAAAAGTTGATATAAAGAAATTACAAGAAACGCTTAACAACTTGAATAATGATCAGAAATTATATCAGTCAATCCCCGTAACCGGTGTATATGATATTCTTACAGAATCTGCCTTGGTTAATGCGCTAAATGCTTTTGGTAAAGAAGTGATTCTGCTTAATTATAATGAAGCAAAAGAAAAGAAAAAAGGAGATAAACAATGATTAGTATTGCCGGAATAAGGCATCTTGCCGTTTGTAAAAAAGGAACGCTTACCACTACACCAGTCAATACTGTTATAAGTGGCTTAAGGAATAATGGTGTTCTTACAATAGAAACCTTCAATGAGATAAAGACTGTATTAAACCAGTCCTTGCGTAACATGATGAATGTGAACTTTGAGAGCGCTACATTCCAGGCAAGTCTTTTAACATTAAAGAATTTAGTTGAATGTGTAAAGAACGGGTCAGATGCTCAACTTATAACCGTGCCGGAATCCGGTAGCGGTTCATCAAATGTTTTCCAGTTTACTGGCGATAATTATCCGGGATTAGAATTTGAATTTACAATTACGCCCAAAGAAAGAAGCTGTAAAATAATTCTTGAGTTTGCAAATCATGAAGCAGACATATTAGCATTAATTACCGCTGCACTCACTAATACCCCGGTTGATTTTAGTGCCGAAGGAACTGGTAAATATTTAATCTCAAACTCAAAATATATTGCACCGGCTTTTGTATCGGCAAAGCATAATACTGTAAGTCTCTTCCCAAAGGATGAATTGAAAGATTACAAACTAACCATCAAAACAAAAGATTCCGGTAAAACAGCTTATAACAGGGCAAGAGTGAATTACTTATCAGTTTCTGCTGAAATCACCGGTTACGATGCAACAATTAGTAAAATCAACACATTAATTTCACAAGGCGATCTTGATGCAGTTGAATTAAAACAAAAATATGATCTCTCTAACGATGATACTTTTTCATTTTTACAAACTGTGCTTGGCAGAAAAGAAAAGATAAACATTGCAGATGACGACCGCTCAGTTACGCTGACATACGAGGCAGATGTATCTATTCACGATGTTGCCTTTAGCGGTGATGTAGCCGGTATTCCTCACATTGTAACATTTGGTTAAGGTGATACACAATGTACATAATCAATTGTATTGAATATAAGCTTAAAGAAAAATACTCGTTAAAAGACTGGGGGAAGATTCTTGAAATTATAAACTCTGCCAATGGCAAAGACGAACAGAGCATTGTAATTAACCTTTTAGCGCAAGATAAGATTACCGATTTGTTGAATATAATCCTCGACACACAAGGAGCAATCATTAATGATATTTACGAAGAAGATTTTGATACTGTAAATAAGGTAATAACTGATTTTTTCTCGCGAAAAAAAAGTTTGATGAAAAATACGACAAGCTATTCGGCAACTTAAACGCCGAATACGATAAAGCTATAAGCAAAATAGAAAGATTATCTAAACTAAAAATTAGTTACTTCGAGCCGGAAAAAGTTGATGTTGATTATGTTCTTTTCAAATTGTGCAATCAGGATTTGGCAAATGTACACAAAATCGAAAATATGGAAGTAAATTTTTGTTACGACTGGCTCTATTTGATACGTGTTAAAGAATTGAATGAACTATTAGTAAAAGTTGCAGAATTTGAGAAACTTAAAGATTAATTCCTGTTCCCCAGATTCAAGAACCAATTTGTGATTTTATAGGCAATAATTGTTGCCAGTAATATTAATAACCAAGCTTCTAAAAAGTCCATGGCTGTTAACGAAATAAA
>DYHC01000145.1:4938-5537 GCA_020724325.1 Melioribacter roseus | reverse complement strand
CCTAGTTCTTGACAGCGCAGCCGGAGCAGATGAAATTACTCTGAGACAATTAAGTAAATCCGATTACAATATTGTAGTTGCTACACCCGAACCTACTTCTGTAATGGATGCCTACGTTTTATTGAAATTTATTATTGAAAATACCGATCTAACAAAAAATTATGTTGTCTTTAACAAGTCCGAAAGCAAAGACGACAGCGATTCTGCATTTCAAAATTTATCGACTGCATTAAGACATTTTCTAAAATCAGAAGTTAGTCTGCTTGGTGTTATCGGCTACGACCGTAACGTTTATAAATCCATTATGGAACAAACTATATTGATAAAATCATATCCGAACACCAAATCCGCACTCGAAATTAATGAGCTGGCAATAAGGTTATTGAAAATCACTCAAGTGGCTAATAATAACCAGTCGTTGCGTCTCACCCGAATTTAATTCCCCAATTACGGGCTAAAAAACGCTTTTCTACACCAGTCAATACAGATTTTTGCTGGTATAGTGTTTGAATCTGTATCCGTAAAAAGGAGAATGAATGAACAAAATAATTTTGCATGCCGGCTTACTTGTCTTTTTCTTTTCTGTAATCTACTTCACT
>DYHC01000145.1:0-4928 GCA_020724325.1 Melioribacter roseus | reverse complement strand
GGTGCTGCTTAGTTTAATAGAAATTGGACTAATAAAATCAATAAACAAAAATTCATTCGAAAAAATAAACAGATATACAAACGACTTAGCAGGGACCAACGAAAATGAATAACAGCAATATTTGGGCAAACTTTAAGAACAATCCAACTAGTGATCTAAAAAAACAGATCATTATGAATTATCTTAATCTTGTTCATTATGTAATCCACAAATCAAATTTTATTCAAAACGAATTGTTCGATAGGCGCGACTATTTCCAATTTGGTATAGAAGGGTTAAGCGAGGCTATCGATCGTTTTGATCCGGATTACGGAACAAAGTTCGAAACATACGCCATCCAGAGAATTCGAGGTAAAATTTATGACGAACTGAGAAAATACAGTCCGAAATACGAAACCGTTTGCGATTCCGAAGGAATTACTGTTAATACTTCTTCTTCTGTCTCCCTGAATAGTTCTATTGTTGAAGATGAAGGTATGCAGCTTTACGAAATGGTTTCTGGGGATTATGAGGAACCGGGCAACATATTGGAGAAAAACGAATTGAAAGAAAAATTAGTTGAACTGGTAAAAAGTTTGAACGAACGGGACAGAAATATTCTTTCCCTTTACTATTACGAAGAATTGAATTATCAGGAAATTGCAAAGCTGCTTAACATTACCGTATCAAGAGTTTCTCAACTTCATTCAAAAATAATTAAGTCGTTAAAACAAAAGCTGGTTCTCTACAATGCTTGATACTAATGTAATAGATATTAAACTGAAAATTAAAAATCAATTGTCCGCTGTGGGAAATCTTCCAACTATACCTCACATAATTACGGAAGTATCTCAGATGCTGGATAATGAGAATACCAGCGCTTCGGATTTGTGCAAAGTAATCTCTCAGGATCAATCGATTGCAACTAAAATTCTTGCTGTTGCTAATTCGCCTATGTATGGAATTCCAAGAAGAGTTGCTACGATAGATTTTGCAATTGTGATAATCGGGCTGGAACACATAAGAAGTCTATTGCTTGCTTTAACTATGATGGAAATGTTCAAAGCAAAGAATGGTGCTGATTGGAATCATAATAATTATTGGAAGCATTCGCTAATGGTAGGAACCACAGCGAAAAAAATTGCGACTGATCTCCGTTATCCAAAATCCGGCGAAGTTTTTACTGCAGGTTTACTGCATGATCTTGGTCTCTTAGTAATTCAGAAATACATGCATAGAGATTTCAAGAAAATACTTGAATTAGTAAAGACTGAAGATATAACTCATTTACAAGCTGAAAAAATAGTGCTTGGTTTTACGCACGGAGATATTGCAGAATATTTATTTGAAAAATGGAATTTCCCGTCGTTCATAAGTGATGCAGTTTCGTTTCATCACGTTCCGTCTATATCCAAAAAAAATCCTGTTCTTGCTTCATTAATTCATCTTGTTGATTATATAACCCAGAAATTTGATGTTGGTTCATTCGAATGGGATAAAAATTATCAATTTGACAACAATGTTGTTGATATCCTCGGATTTGGCACAATAGATAATCTGGAAAAATTTCTGCTTTCATACGAAGAATTATTTAAAACACATTTTGAATCACTAAACTAGAAAGAGCTATGTACATAATGTCATTCGATCAAACACAGAAAAGAGAGAGAACCGAATTAATAATGAAAAGGGTTACAAACCTCTCTCCGGCACCAAGAATTTTAACCGAAGTTCTTGATCTGCTTAAAGATATCAATACAAGTCCGCAGACTCTGGCAAAAGCAATTTCTAAAGACCAAAGCTTGGTAGTTAAGATACTTACAATTTCCAATTCACCTTTTTATGGACTTTCGCGAAGAGTTGCATCAATAGAATATGCAATAATGATATTAGGATTTAATGAAATCCGGAACATTGTAACAGCACTTTCTCTGATGGAATCCTTGAAGAACAAAAGCGATCAGTATCTCAACCAGAAAGATTTCTGGATTCACTCTTACATTACCGCAACCATAAGCAAGAAAATAGCAGACGATATGGGAATGCGTTTAAGCGGCGACGCTTTTATAGGCGGTTTACTTCACGACCTTGGTATTTCTGTTATTCACCGTTACCTCCATTCGGATTTCGTTTCGATATGTGAATCGGTTAAAACGGGAATGAAGTATTATGATGCTGAAGTAAATGCTATTGGAATGGATCACCAGGAAGTAGGTTACCTGCTGCTCAAAAACTGGAATTTTCCGGAACAGTTCTGCGACTTAGTTAGATGCCATCATAAACCGCATTTAAGCAGCAGTACAAAAGCAATAGGATCTATAGTTCACTTTGCAGATTATATAACTCAAAGATTGAAGCTCGGTTTCTTCAGCTGGGATAATGATATGGAACTTGACCATGAAGTAGCTGCTACATTTCAGTTCAAAAACCAAGAAAGTGTAGATAAGTTTATTGAACTCTACCATCAACCACTTGAACAACAATTAGAATCTGTGAGGAACTTAGCTTGAGGTTATTAAAAGAAAATAATGTAAAGTATCAATCGTTTACTAACTCGGTTCAGTATTTTACTAAAGCTACAGGCACAAACGGCGGCTTAAAACTGATTAGTTTTGAAACACATAACCATAGGATTAATCAGTTTGAGAAGTATAACTTTTTTGTTCAGAATCTACTAGGGTTTAATAAGATTGTAGGCGAAGCTCAAAAAATTTCCGATTTACACATTCATCTTTCCAACTTTGTAAGAAAAATAATTGTTGCAAAGGAAATTGATCTTTTTTTGTACGATGATTCGCAAACTAATCTGATTGCGCTCAATCCCGAAGTTTCTGCAGCACAAAACAGCCTGGTTAATAAAGCACGGAAAGACGGAGTACTTGATTGGTTATTTGAAACCAGAAAGCCAACCTTAATACCGGAACTTTCTTCCTATTCTGGCAACGGTGTAAAGCTAACTCAAACACTTTTTCCGGTTTACTATAACAATAATAAAGTCGGGGTACTTTCTTTACTTGGTCCAGCCAATAAAATATCTGATGATTCAATTGAAAATAAATCGATCCAGATTCTTATTGGAATTGTTATTCCTAAAATAATATCGATTAAACAGAAAGCTGAGATTAACAAATTACTTGGCGAAGTTCAGCTTTATCAGTCGAAAATGCAAAATGAACTTAAGCTTTATGCCGTAGGTGAATATGCAGAAGGAATTCTTCAGAGTATCTTGAATGCACTTCAAATGGTAATAAGCAGTGTAGATTATCTTGCAAGTGAATACAGCAACCTGGATTCAGAAATTATAGATAAAATAAAGGATCGTATCCTTTACATACGCGAACTTTCGCAGCGGCTTACCAAGTATGATGAAATAAACAATCAAGCAGATTACCAGATTGTACCATGCGGATTGAATAAGGCAATAAAAGAAACCTATGATATAGTTAAAGCTGCACTTTTCAATTTACAGATTGAATGCGAGCTGGATCTGGAAGAAGATTTACCCTCGGTTGTAAGTAATCAAAAACATTTGAAACAGGTTGCTACAAATATTTTTTCGTTAATTAAAAGGAAAGCAAAAAAGGGAAGCGGTTTGTTAATTCAATCCAGATCCGTAAATGATGTTGTAATTCTTTCGTTCTTCTTAACAGATTACTGGCAAGAAGTTAATTCCAATTCCGATCCTATGGTAAATCTTACTGTAAGAATTGTAAAAGAAATTATGAAGAAGAATGAAGGCGCTGCAAATTTTGAATCCCTGCCTATGAAAGGAACTACTATTCACCTTTTATTTCCTTTAAAGAGGAATTAACAGAAATGAGACAATTTTTTTTAATTCTGATACTGGTAACCTTTTGCAGATTAAATGCCCAGGTTAATATTGACAGTGTTTTGAGTAAACTTAGTTATGTGCCGCAAGATACTATCAATATTAGCGCTCTGGTAGCAAAGCAGATTGAAGAAGCAAGAAAAAAAGCAGCCGGGCAGGAAATATTTATTGATGAAAAAACCCCGCAGAAAGATAATACTGCAAATGTAAATATCCCGGTAATCTCAATTCCTGTTTCGAACGTAAAAAAAGTAGAAAGCAATAGAATATTTGAATTCTTCAGTTCCCTTTCTATTAACATAAAAATATTTATCGCGGTTTCCGTTACAATTATTATCGGTGTTGCATTAAGAAGATTAACTCTAAAATTGAAAAAGAATATCGGCAATAATCTGAAAAAGAAAATTGCTATGGTTAGAGAAGAAAAAGTTGTTATAAAAAAAGATAGAAAGTTATCAAAGATTCGAAGAGCTTTAAGAAAAATTAAAATGATAGAAAATATTTCAGAAAATAATATTGAATTGATGGCAAGAGAACTATCTATCTCTAAAGGAGAAGTGCTGCTTGCTGCTAAATTAAAAAAATTTGAGTACGGCAAATAAGCTGGAGAAGAAATGATAAAAGGAATTTATACCGTTGCAAGGAGTCTGGAACATCATACCAAAAATATTGATGCAATAGCTAACAACCTTGCAAACATTAATACAACCGGATATAAAAGGGAAGTACCTTTTTCCGAATACATAGATGAATTTGGAAATATTCAGATAAAGAAAATTACAAGCCAGATACAGGGAGAAACAATTCTAACCTCCAATCCGCTTGATGTGGCAATCCATGGTTCGGGTTTTTTTGCAGTCAGAACTGAAAATGGCGGTGTTGAACTTACAAGAGATGGAAGATTTAAGCTATCCACCGATGGATTCCTTGTAGATGCAAACGATAGAAACGTACTGGGCAGAAATGGTCCTATTAATATGGATGAAACTTTATTTCAAAAAGATTCTGGCATTGTTATAACTAACCTTGGAGAAATAAAAATTGGCAACGTAGCAATCGATACTTTGCTTATTCTTAAGGTAGATTCACCAGAAAATCTTGAAAGAGGCAGCGGGTCAAC
>DYHC01000144.1 GCA_020724325.1 Melioribacter roseus | reverse complement strand
TTCTTGGCTTGCTCGCTCAATTTTACATAGGCTCTTGCGATATATGCTTTTGCCTGGTCTTTATGCTGTTTTTGTTTTGATAATTCATCAAACTTCTTAAAGCTCTCAACAGCTTCGGCATATTTTCCTTCCTGGAAATAAGTTCCACCAAGCCCATTATAAGCAATTTCGAAAGAAGGATTATTCTGGATACAAGCAAGAAAAGCTTCTTCAGCAGCACTTAATTTATTCAATTTCTTTAGAGTAACACCAAGCTGGTAGTAGATTCTAAAGTCTTTAGAAGTTTTTAAAGCTTCGTTGTATTGAGCAACAGCACCGTCGAGATTACCAGATTTGAATAATTTATTTCCCTCATTATATGCCTTTGCAGCATCCGAAGGCATATCCTGAGCAGTTGCAATCGAAGTGAAGAGAAAAAGGGATAAAAAGATTGACGTCCATTTCTTTTTCATTTTTGTTACCTATTATTAATTGATATTAAAACTGGGTGCGGAAGGCGGGACTTGAACCCGCACGCCCTAACGGGCACTACCCCCTCAAAGTAGCGTGTATGCCAATTTCACCACTTCCGCTAAAATTGTGTTGCAAGATATACGTCGAAGGAAAAAAATGCAATAGAATATTTTTAGATGAGATATTTTTACACAACTTATTAATATCAATCTTCAGGTCTTTTTCTACCCATTAAAGATTGAGCAATCTCTCTTCTAAACTTATATTCGAATACAGTAAACAATGCAATTTTATGAGGAGAGAATATATCATTGAGCGATTTGAAAAAATTCTGTTTTGTAAGAGACATCTGCTTTTCGATATCCAAAATTTTATTAATCTGGTCTGAATAATAATTATCTTTTACTTCTTTCTCTTTCAAATTTTTTTCCAATTCTTTAAGCATATTTTCTCGTGTATCCATCAAATCCCGCATCTGCCTCTGATGGTCCTTTGTTCTTGCAAAAAATTTTATTGCTGTTTGCTCATCAAGATCCAATACTTCTATAAGTTTGGCTTTCTCTAACTGTTCAATCTTTTCGAAAGGTCGTGTTCTTTTCTTATTCCCTTCCATAACCTGTCCCGCAACAACGGAAGTAAAAATAATTGCTAAGAGAAATACAAAATATTTTTTCATTTTGATACCTTTTCAAATTTAATTGTAATCAAATTGTTATAAAGTTTTTCAGATTCGGCAACGGATATATTTTCGAACTGTGAATAGTCGAGCTTTGAAAAATCGACATAATTATAAATACTGTTCAAGGATAGGTTAATATTTTCAGGAATATAAACCTCCAGATCACCATTTGCCGCGGACAAGTTTAGTTCCGATTCAATGGAATAATCTTTTATTAGATTTTCTGCGAATTCATCATCATCAATATTATTTATTACTTCGGTCGAAAGTGATTTAAGAATATCATTATCACCATTTCTGTTAAAGATTGAGTAAAATGTAATAAACAGTACTACTATAATAGTTGGAAGTATTAAAGCATATTCTCTTATTATTTTTACTTTCCTGTTCCTTGCTAATCTTTCGTGCAATTTTGGTAATAAGTTATTAAAATAAGTTTCGTTCAATTTGATTTCTCTAACCGTAGAGAATTCAGCTATTCTTTCCTTTACAAGATTTAATCTTTCCTGCAATAGAGGAAAGCTGATTAATCTTTTTTCAAAGTCAGCTTTTTCATCATCGCTTAAATGTTCGGAAAGATATTTTAGTATTTCTTCATCCATTTTTTCCATTTACTATCTCCAAAACTTTTTTCAAAGCATGAAAGTAATTAGCTTTCAAACCTCCTACACTTTTGCCAGTAATTTCAGAAATTTCTTCATAAGAGAGTTGGTCAAAAATACGCATAACAAAAATCTGACGTTGTTTAGGCGGCAATTTTTCAAGTACCTTATTCACATGCGCAATTTTTTCTTTATTAGCAAGATCCTCAATAATATCGTGATGACTTACCAATGCGTTATCCTCATAGTTTTCAAAAGTAATCCACTTCTTAAACTTCTTTCTTCTAATCTGGTTAAGACTTCTAGTTGTTACTATTTTATAAATCCAGGTATATAAAGAAGACTTATAATTGAATGTTCGCAGTTTTTTATAAAGAACAATTAAGACTTCTTGTGTAACTTCGTCAGCATCAAGGTGATCGCCAAGCATCTGCCTTGCATGCCAGTAAATTTTTTTTTGATACTTTCTAACCAATAAATTAAATGCGGTCTCATCACCTGTAACAAACTTTTCAACCAATTCAAAATCGTTTTCTTTTTCTATCATATATATTGTCCAAAAAATAGACAAAAAGAAGTTATTCGTGGTTTAATTGATTACCAAAAAAATTTGTTAGAGATATCAGAAAATATCGTTTGCCGTTTCTATCTCCGATTTATCGGGAGAGCCAAACCTAAACCTTGAAGGTCAATCAAATCAAGGGTTGTTACTTAATTCATCATTACCTTCAAGGTTGTTGTTCCTCAGTCGCTCCGCTCCTTCGGAATGACTATTCTTCGTCGCTTCGCTCCTCAGAAATGACAGAGTAAAAAGTGTACTGTCATTCTGAACCGAGTGAAACGAGGTGAAGAATCTATCCGTAGATTCTTCGTCTCCCGACAAGTCGGGATCCTTCGAAATATCACTTCTCAGTCGCTTCGCTCCTTCGAAATAGCACTTCTGAATTTTTCAGAAACCTCTATGCCATATTTTTTAGGGACAATTGTTAAACCAGATTTAATTGATGGATGTCAAAATAGCAAAAAGAAAAACATAACTAAACAGAGAGGAGAAGTAATGAAAAAATCATTTTTTATATTTGTATTATTTGTTATAAGTGCTACTCTAATTGCTCAGCCGGTAGGACGTATGAATAGAAACGCAGAAAAATCCGGTTGTAAAATATTAGACAAGCTTAATTTAACACCAGAACAGGAGAAACAATTCCGCGATATTACTTTTGAACATCAAAAGAAAGTAATTGATTTAAAATCCCAGATAGAAAAGAACCGGCTTGAAATCAGGAAAATGGCGGCTGATAATAAAGTTGACGAAAAGAAGCTTATAGATATTACAGATGCTAACAGTAAATTACAGGCAGATATTAAATCTTCTTCGGTTAGAAGATGGATTGCAATAAATAATATCCTCAGTGAAGAACAGAAAGCTATCTGGAGCAAGCATCTTGGTGTGATGGATAAATATGGTAGAATGTTTAGCATGATAAAGGATCATATAAAAGAAAGAGTTAAGAATAGAATGAGATAGTTCTATGGAAGACCGTTTCAGCAGAATGAGACGGTCTTTTTTCTTTTGTAATACTCAATTATTTGTTGATGTTAACCGTACGTTAAAAAAACCATCGTGCCTAAGATTCTTCTGCTTAGATTGAAAAATCACTTTAAGTAATTACACGAATAATTAAAACCTGGTAACATATTTGCAAAAAAAAATTTTCCGTTTGTTTACATCTGTAACAAAAAAATTATCATGATAAAAAAATCAAATTCGGAAAAATAGTTTTAAACTGTGCATTTTATAGTGAATCTTTTTTGAACATATTTTTCTCTGCAACGGATTATAAAAAGATTTTTCCGTGGGTGTAATAGAACCTGGTTATTGAACAATTTCTGGAGGACTAGGACTATTTGTGAATATTCAGATTCTTTGTAAAACCCCTCTAATATCCCTATATTTCTCCGCAAAATTTTCAATAATTAATTGTGGCTGATCAAAAAGTAACAATAATAAAATCTGCGTAGGTCAGTTTTAATCGGCAGAATTTGAGTTCTACTCCCTTAATAAAAATTACTTTTTGATCTCGGTCCAAAGGGATAAAATCCTTGCAAAACATTCGTAACTTCTGCATAATTGCTCATATTGACCATGGCAAATCCACAATTGCCGATGGATTGCTGGAGTTTACACACACTATTTCTGAGCGCGAGGCAAAAGAACAATTGCTAGATAGCCTCGAACTCGAACGCGAACGCGGAATTACGATTAAATCGCACGCTATACAAATGAAGTATGCTGCCAATAACAAACAAGAATATATTCTAAACCTTATTGATACACCCGGTCACGTTGATTTCTCTTACGAAGTATCCCGCTCACTCGCAGCTTGCGAAGGTGCGATACTTGTTGTAGATGCTGCACAGGGAGTAGAAGCACAAACTATTTCTAACCTTTACATGGCAATTGATGCCGGTCTCGAAATTGTTCCTGTTATTAATAAGATTGACCTGCCAAGTGCAATGGTAGATGTTGTTAAACATCAGATAATAGATCTAATTGGCTGTAAGGATGAAGATATAATTCTTGCAAGTGCTAAAACACGTCATGGCATAGATAGAATACTTGAAGTTGTAGTTCAAAAAATTCCTCCTCCTGTTGGTAATGAAAATGCTCCTCTACAAGCACTAATATTCGATTCAATCTTCGATTCATACCGCGGTGCTGTTGCTTATGTTAGAATTGTGAACGGTATATTAAAGGAGAAAGACGAAATTACTTTTTTTGCAAGCGGTGAAAAATATCTTGCTGAAGAAGTCGGTATACTCCGCCTTGGAAGAATTAAATCCGGTGAATTGAAAGCGGGTAACGTCGGTTACCTTATCGCCGGTATTAAAGAATTGAACGATACAAAAGTCGGCGATACAGTTACACACGTCCGCAACGGTTCCGGACATCCGTTACCCGGATATAAAGAAATTAAACCGATGGTCTTCAGCGGTCTTTACCCAACTAACTCTGATGATTATGAAAATCTGCGTGATGCCCTCGATAAATATCGATTGAACGATTCCGCATTAAGTTATGTACCAGAAACATCTGCAGCATTGGGATTTGGTTTTAGATGCGGATTTCTGGGAATGCTTCATATGGAAATTGTTCAGCAGCGTCTCGAAAGAGAATTCGATCAATCGATTGTTACAACGCTTCCTAACGTTGAATACTGGGTCTATAACAAGAATGGCGAAAAAATTATTGTTGATAACCCCGCTGAAATGCCTGTGCAGGGAGAAATTGAAAAAGTTGAAGAACCTTATGTTAATGCACAGATTGTTACACCAAGTGAGTACGTAGGGAACTTAATGCAGCTTGCAATTGAAAAAAGAGGAGTATATAAGAATACAACATATATTGACCCGACACGTGCTGATATTCAGTTTGAGTTTCCGCTCTCAGAAATTATTTTTGATTTTTATGATAAGCTGAAATCGATTTCGCGCGGTTATGCCTCGTTCGATTATGAATATATTGGCTATAGAGTTTCCGAACTTGTAAAGCTTGATATTATGCTTAACAGCGAAAAGGTTGATGCTCTTTCGGTTATTGTTCATGAAAAGAAAGCTTATTCGTGGGGACAAAAGGTTTGCACTAAACTAAAAGATTTGATACCTCGTCAAATGTTCGAGATTGCAATTCAGGCAGCAATAGGTAACAAAATAATATCTAGAACAAACATTAAGGCGCTTCGCAAAAATGTTTTAGCTAAGTGTTATGGCGGTGATATCACTCGTAAGAGAAAATTGTTGGAAAAACAGAAAGAAGGTAAGAAGAGGATGAAACAGGTTGGTAATGTTGAAATTCCTCAG
>DYHC01000143.1:5192-5595 GCA_020724325.1 Melioribacter roseus | reverse complement strand
AGCAGATACGATTTTATATACAAATGTAATTTAAGATGTGTAATTATATTATTATAGGAGAATACCTGTTAAGGCAAACAATATTGTAAGAAGAGCGAATTGATCTTCTAATTGAAATAAGAGTGATACCCGATTTAACTTTATTTTTACTTGGGAGACTCTATGACAAACAGATTCAATGAAAATTTTTTTCTAGCAAAATTGATTTGTAAAATATTAACAGGTTGCCTCAAATGTAAAATACTGAAAGTAATCAAACGGATAACCCGCCAGAAAACGGTAGGAAAGCTATGATTTAAGCAGGTTACTAATTTGTTCTATTACTTCATTTTTCTTGTGGGAGCTAATGGATTCGAACCAATGACCCTCTGCTTGTAAGGCAGATGCTCTGAACCAGCTGAGC
>DYHC01000143.1:0-5182 GCA_020724325.1 Melioribacter roseus | reverse complement strand
AAGTATTTGAAAATACTGTACGCTTGCTTGGAATCTTTCTGAACTCCCGCTAAGCGAGGCGGTAACTTGAGCTAAATTCTTATTAAATAATGATCAAAATTTTACATCACAAGTATAGAACAATTATCTAAAATTTTCAAACACTTTTGGAAAAGATTTAGAGCGGGTGACGGGACTTGAACCCGCGACTAGAAGCTTGGGAAGCTACTACTCTACCAGCTGAGTTACACCCGCGTAATTGCAAAATTATTAAGGAACGTCCTTTAATTCAATAAGATTTTTTTATTTTAATCAGTGAAAATAAAAAACAGAAAATGCACTCAACCAAAAAACAGAAACAAATGATAGAAATTACTATGCTATCTTTAATTACAATAGCCGTACTACTTCTTTGGGAAACACCTATCATTTACCCGATAAAACTGATGGTAATTTTGTTTCATGAAATTAGTCATGGCTTTGCAGCAATTTTAACTGGCGGAAAAGTAATTGATTTGAGTATTGAATTAGACTTAAGCGGAGTCTGCCATATAGAAGATGGTAATCAAATAGCAATAGCTTCAGCCGGTTACATCGGAAGTTTTTTATTTGGAATGATATTGTTCTATTCATCATTAAACAGAATATTCAGTAAAGTATTTTTACCGGTTATCTTCGGGCTTATAATCATCTTCTTAATTAACTCTTCCAAGAACGAATACCTTATTCTTATAACTTCTGGTCTGGTTCTTTTACTGCTATTAATAATATTTGTATTGCCATCTTTAATTTCCGATATAGTTCTAAAAACATTAGGTATAATTAGCTGTTTCTACATTGTGCTAGATATTAAACAGGATATTTTTGATTCGACTGATTATTATTCCGATGCATATATTTTAGCAGAATTGACGGGAATAAATCAAATGTTTTGGGGACTATTATGGCTGGTAATTGCAATACTTGGAATTATTTTACTTTTGAGATTATCCCACAGGCAATTAACTAAATAACAGTTTCATTTAACGCCTTTGGTTCTTTTACCCTTGTCAGGATTATCAATCCTACCACAAAAAAGAAACAGATTGTTAGAATAGCAATTCTTTGTTCGCCAGTTAAAAAGCTTACATAACCAAAAACTAATGGACCAAGAATTGCAGAACTCTTTCCAAAAAACGAATAGAAACCGAAAAATTCTGTCTTCTTATCAGAAGGAGTTAGTTTAGACATAAGACTTCTACTTGTTGATTGAGTAGCGCCCATTACACTACCGGCAATTAAACCGACTACATAAAAAGAATACCTAACCAGATCATTTGCGGCAACCGAAAACAATTTCGAAAATTCTTTCACCAAAAAACTTTCAGTGCTGCTTGTTAAATAGGCAAATAATATTGTAAAGACCCAGATAATAAGAGAAAGCACTAATGATCTTTTTTGCCCGAATGCATCCGCTATAATTCCAAAGATCAACGAACCAATTATTGCAGTCGTCTGAACTATTATAAAAAATAATATCAGTTCTCCCATAGAAAAATTCAAAGTTGTACTTGCATAATTGCCGGAAAAGAATATAACAGTATTAACGCCTTCAATAAAGAAAAAATATGCGAGCAAAAACAGAGCAAGATTTTTGTAATTCTTTAAGTGGGTAATAGTATTAATTACTCTATCTAAACCAATTTTTAGATATGAACTATCCTTACTAACTATCTTTCTGGTATCTTTCAAAAAGAAAAAAATAGGGATAGCAAAAACCAGAAAGATTAATGCAGCAACAGGAAAAGTTTCCTTAATCATATTTTGTTTTATGAAAGGATAAACAATGGCTAATGTTGTTAAAGAGCCGAGATATCCCATAGCAAAACCATAGCCGCTAACGCGTCCATAATTTTTAGGCGGTGTTATTTCGGGCAAGAAGGAGTCGTAAAATACAAGTCCGGCTTCAAAACCAATATTGGCAATAATAAATAATAAGAGAGCGTAGAATATATTCCCTTGTTCAAGAAAAAATAAAAGCGCAGTGCTTATAATACAGATTGATGTAAAGAACAAAAGAAATCTTTTTTTACCGGCTGAATAATCGGCAATAGCGCCTAATATAGGTGAAATAATTGCTGTTATAAGCATAGAAACGCTTGTACCAATACTCCAATAAAAATCACCAATCGGTTGACCGGAAGCAATAGTTTGCTTGAAGTAAACAGCGAATAAAAATGTTACAACTACAATTGAATAAGAGGTATTAGCAAAATCGTAAAGTGTCCAGACAAAAATTCTGAACCTTTCACTCTCTGCAAACTTAATGGCTTTTTTTTGCAAGGGATTGGTCAATAAGTCCTCTTCCGGATTTATTAAGATTGCCGGATTTTTTCAGATTGGATAAAACTGCGTCAAGAATTCCATTAATAAATTTATTGCTATTAGAAGTAGAATAATCTTTTGCTATTTCAATAACTTCGTTTAAAGTAACTTTAGGTGGAATATCAGGAAAATTCATTAATTCAGTAATTCCAATTCGAAGAAGAATTCTGTCAATAAGAGCTATTCGGCCCATTTCCCAGTTAGAAACTTTGTCTTGAATAATAACATCGAGGTCTTTGGTATTAGCAACTACAGAATCAATTAACTTTTTTGCAAAGTCAATGTCGGGAATTGAAGATATATCCGATAAAATTCCGTTTGTAAGATTAGTTAATCCCTCGCCATTTAATTCATAGGCGTAAAGAACTTGAAGTACTTTCTCTCTTAAAATGCGTCTATTTGACTTCTTAATCATCTTGTTTAAGAGCCCCGATATATCTTACAATTAAATCTATGTTGTTTGTTAATAAAAAGAAACCATTAATAAGTAACAAAAAGTATCTGATAATATATTTATATGAATGAAATGAAATAAGTTTTTAAAACAGTATTTAAAGAATGTTTTCCGATTTAATGCTTCATCAATTCACCTATTCTGCCATAAGACCCGGAATGGGAAGAAAATATTTTTCTAATTCCACCAATCTGATTCAACCTTTCTTCGGCAAGAGTATTGGAAGCCAGATGCGTAGGAATTTTTTGATCGTTAGCAATTTTTATAACACGCTTTACAATTTCAAAAATTGCTTCGGCTTGTTTCATTGCTCTATCCTGACGGTATCCCTCGAGTTCGTTAGCAACATTTATTAATCCGCCGGAATTTATAACGTAATCGGGAGCGTATAAAATACCTTTATCCATCAACATTTTGCCGTGTTTATCTTCATCTTCCAGTTGATTATTAGCACCGCCGGCAACGATTTCAAATTTGAATTTAGGAATTGATTTATCATTTAATATGGCACCAAGAGCATTGGGTGAAAAGATACTTGCATCAATATCGTAAATTTCATCCGGTTTAACTACGTGTGCTTTAATTGTCTCAAGCACTCTTTTCACTTTATCTTCAACCAAATCTGTAATATAAATTTCTGCGCCTTCACTATATAGATGCTCGCAAAGATAACGTGCAACCTGTCCGGCTCCCTGAACTGCAATTTTTCTTCCGCGTAAGGAATCATTTCCCCATTTTTCATGCGCACATGCTTTCATTCCAACATAAACGCCATAAGCGGTTACAGGCGATGGATCACCGCTTCCACCAAGTGCTTTTGAAATTCCAGTAACATAACGAGTTTCCATTCTAACATATTCCATATCTTTTACATCAGTTCCCACATCTTCGGCAGTTATGTATCTGCCTCCTAACCCATCAACAAATTTTCCAAAGGTTCTGAATAACAATTCATTTTTCTGAGTTGAAGAATCACCAATTATAACAGCTTTGCCGCCGCCTAAATTTAAGCCGGCAACTGCTGCTTTATAGGTCATACCACGTGATAACCGCAAAACATCATTTAACGCATCATCAAACGATTTATAATTCCACATTCTGGTTCCTCCAAGAGCCGGTCCTAATGCCGTATCATGAATTGCAATAATAGCCCGGAGTCCCGATTCTTTATTGATGCAAAATACAACTTGCTCGTGCCCATATTTTTCCATCGATTCAAAGTAGAGCATTCCTTTCTCTCCCGTATATTTATTAATTAAATATTGCTAAATAGCAAAAAACCAAAATAAAAGTAAAGCAATGCTTTCTCTTGTTCTGTAAAAAAGTGTTTTTTCAAAAGTAAGTTTATAATTAGTAGATACTCCTGCAGCTTCGATATTAAAAAATTTACATATCTGTAAAATTCTTGACAAATGAAAGTCGTCCGAAATAATTAGTATATCTGAATTACTAATATAACCTTTGTGGTTATTACGAATATATTTTATTTGCTCTGTAGTAGTAGATGATAATTGCTCTACAATTAGGTTTTTGTAATCTACACCGAGATTAGTAAGATACTTGTAAGCAACCTCGGCTTCGCTTAATTCACCAGGTGCACTTCCACCTGTTAAAATTAAATTTGCAACAGTACCTTTACGGTAAAGTTCTAATGCTTTTCTAATTCTTCCTTCGAAAATAGGACTTGGTTTATCCTTCTTCCAAACAGCAGCTCCGGGAATTAATGCATAATCATATTTTATTTTGTCATTCTTGTTATTACCATTAACGTTCCAGACAAAGAATACTGCAAAGAGAATTAAAATTAAAATAGCCGAAATGGATCTTAATAAAGTTCTTATTTCGAATAACTTTTCTAGACCTAAAACAATTCCCCACCCATATAGTAGAGAATAAACTTGGAGAAAAAGTACCACAATCATTAAAAATCCAGTATATACTTTTTTGATAGGAAAAGAAAAGAGATATTCATCGGCTGCAAGTTTAATAAAATCGAATAGAACAATCGATAATATCAATGAAATTAATGATAATATTTGCAATACAAGCAGAAATTTTATTCTTCCTTTTTCAACCTGTTTCTTTTTTATTCCAATCAATAAAAAGCCGAAAATGACTCCGGCAGAAATCAACAGATTTAGCACATTACCAATGTAATCAATTCTATAATCGATTAAAGAAAGATTATTGATTTCATATTTTATAAATGAAATGAGAGCCAGAATTCCTAAATTGATAATAATTGAGGAAAGAATAATGTGCTGATATTGAAATTTTATCTTCACTTGCAAACTAATTTTTATTTATCGGTTGAATTAAAATATTGGCAGCATTTGTGCCTTCAGAATAAAATACAGTTGATTCAACATTAAATACTTTTCTAAT
>DYHC01000142.1:369-5600 GCA_020724325.1 Melioribacter roseus | reverse complement strand
GTAAGTATTTTAGCATTTAGTTTGGAACGGTTTGCATCACTAGATCAGATGGTTATAAGCTTTGCATTTGCTACATCCAACGCCCTTATAAGTCCGGTTTTTACTTACGGCTTGATTATTTTTATTGAGAGATTTTTTAACATAACTACGGACCTAACATTACTTGAACTGACAGATTTTAATCATCCTCTACTAAGAGATTTAGCACATAAAGCGCCGGGTACTTTTAATCATTCAATGGTAATTGGAACAATTGTAGAAACAACCGCAGAAACTATTGGGGCTAATCCTATTCTTGCACGCGTTGGTGCATACTACCATGATATTGGTAAAACTCTGGCTCCGGATTGCTTTGTAGAAAATCAGCTTACTTCTCAAAACATTCATGAATCGTTAACTCCACAGCAAAGTGTGGAATTAATTCGAAACCATGTAATTAAAGGAATTGAAATCGCAGAGAGCAACGGCTTGCCTAAAGAAATAGTAGATTTTATTCCTATGCATCACGGCACTATGATAATCACTTATTTCTACGAAAAGGCAAAGCAGCTTTATGGTGAAGATCATTCTGAAATTAACGATTACCGCTATCACGGGCCAAAGCCGAATACTAAGGAAACAGCCCTTGTAATGCTGGCTGATGCTTGTGAATCTACTGTCCGATCTTTAACCGAAAGCGATTCGCAAAAGGTTGAGAATATTATTAATAACATTATTAGTGCTCGTATTGAAGATGGTCAGCTTGATGATGCCCCGCTCACCTTTAAGGACATTTCTAAAATTAGAGAGTCATTTTATAAAATATTGATTGGGCAGCATCACAAACGAATAAGGTATCCTAACCAAGAAAATTTGGAATCTAATAAGGAAGATAAATAAGTAGTATGGAAGAATTCTTAAAAGAATATCTTACCATTTTACGATTCGAGAAGAACCTCTCAGATAATACAATTGATTCGTATCAAAACGACATCAAAAGTTTTTTATCCTTCTGTAACTCAATTAATATAACCGATCTCAATGAAATTAAGTTTAGCGACGTTGCTGATTATTTTGAGCTGCAGCGTACAGAAGGGAAAGATAGTTCTACTTCAGCTCGTTATATGTCCTCTATTAAAGGATTTTTTGGATATTTACAGGATAATAATTACATAGAAATTAATCCCACGGATAAACTTCTTTCTGTAAAGAAATCTAGAAAACTGCCTTCTATACTATCATTTGATGAGATTGAAAAAGTTCTAAATGCACCTGATACAAACGATTTAGCATCATTAAGAGATAAAGCTATACTGGAATTATTCTATTCATCGGGATTAAGAGTTACAGAGCTGTTAAATCTTAAAATCAATGACCTCTTCTTTAATGAAGAAGTTATACGCGTATTAGGAAAAGGATCGAAAGAAAGAATGGTTCCGGTTGGAAGCAGCGCAGCAAAGTGGATTAATGAATACCTAATAAAAGCGAGACCTTCGTTCGAGAAAAAATCCAAAAGCGAGAATTACTTGTTTCTAAATAAACGTGGATTAAAATTATCTAGAATGGGAATCTGGAAAATTGTTAATAAATATTCTATGGAAGCCGGAATAAAAAAAGAAATTCATCCGCATACTTTCAGGCATTCTTTCGCAACTCATCTTCTTGAGGGCGGCGCTGATTTAAGAGCTGTTCAGGAAATGCTTGGGCATGCAGATATTTCTACTACTCAGATATATACTCACGTTAACCGTGATTATGTTAAACAGGTTCATAAAGAACATCATCCAAGAGGTTGATCTTTTATATGATCTACTGTAAAAATTATATTATTTCCCTTTTAATACTATTGATACTTTCAAGTTGTACTCCACTTAAAAATGAAATTGAACCGGAGCACTACTCAATCTGTCTGGGTGAATTTATTAAATATGAAGATGCAGACTTGTTCAAATCGAAATTGGATTTTGAATTATGGGATAAACTTAGAATAGTAACAGCAGAGGATAAGTATTTTCTTATTTATGGAAATTTTGAATCTTCCTACGATGCCGGCAAAAAAGCATTTGAGTTTTTTAGAAGAGCATTGATTAGCAATTACAAAATCTATTATAAAGAAAAGTATGTTTACGATAACTACTCTAACATTCTAATAATTGGACGTTACCAAGGCAGACCATCTATTTATAATTATAACATAACCACAAAGCAAACTAAATTGTTCTGGAGCCGTTGGGGACGCAAGATTGTTACATTAAACCATTACAAAGACAGAAGCTTTTCTTTTTTTGTAACAGCACTTGGCTACGGTAAACAGGGGAGTTTTCCTTACGTTCGGGATACAAGGATTTATTTATTTTCAGGTGCAGATGAAAAGGTTAAAGAAATTGATGAACTCGGAGATGGACTTCAGGTTTATACATACTGGGATGCTAAGGATACCTTTAAGGTCAACATCACCAAACCGGATTCAATTAAATCAGAGCTGCTCATTCAGAATATATATTCCTTTAACTATAATGGTAAAGCTGGAAGTCCAAAGACAAGAACATTTAATATTACAACTGATGGATTTCCTAAACCGCCGTCTATACAACCTCAATTGGTTTCCAACAATAATAAACAGTTTATTCGTATTGCCGAACTTGATTCTGAATCGTTTATCTATCTAAAGAAAATTGAAGAAAGATCAGAATTGATGGTAGCGAATTTTAAAGGTAGTGTATATAATGCTTTCTGGTCTTATGACGATAAGTATCTCTTCATTATAATTAAAAATAAAACCCATACAAATAGAACGATAACAAATCAGCAGGAATTAATGATAATTGATACCGATCAAAAAAAGCTGTTGAAAACGTTTTATAGTAATTATTATCAAAATATATTAGCCAACGGAAACTACCTATTTTATGAAACTATTGTGAATGGCGAGTCTGTGATATCTGTTTATGATGTTCTAAATGACGATATTTATGATGTAATTAAAATGCCAGGCGGCTGTGCTATAAATAATCTTGTTAAGTGAACAAATGAAAACTTATTTCCGAATATTAAACTACATTAAACCATACTGGAAACATTTGACCGCCTCGGTAATATTTTCGATTTTTCAGGCATTATTAAATGGCGCTTCCATTTATCTTGCAATTCCTTTACTCGATACTTTATTTCAGCAAGCCGGGGTTTCATCTACCGATTCAGCTTCTGTTACTCTAAACAGTAAATCACAATCCTCGGGCCCTATTGGCGGAATTATTAATGATGTAATAAGTTCTTTTAAGAATTTAATTTTCAGCGGTGATACTTCGGAAATTCTTTTAAAGATTTGTATACTTATTGTTGCTGCTTTCCTCGGCAAAAATCTATTCGGTTATCTTCAATCCTATTTTCTCGCTTTTGTGGAACAGGGAATGATCCGCGATTTAAGGAATGAATCTTATAAGCATCTTCATAAATTGCCTATGAGCTACTTTAAAAATGAGAAAACCGGTAACCTGATATCGCGGATTACAAATGATGTTAATATGGTTAATACAAGCGTATCGGCAGTATTTTTAAACATGATCCGCGAACCGCTTACAATTATGGTCTTTATTGGAATTGCTGTTTCAATTAGCTGGCAATTAACTTTATTTTCTCTTGTTGTGTTACCTGTTTCTTTGGTAATTATTAGTTACATAGGTTTGATATTACGTAAACAGAGCGGATTGCTTCAGCAGAAAATGGCGGATATTACTACAAATCTGCACGAAACTATAACAGGTGTAAAAGTTGTAAAAGCGTTTGGAATGGAAGACTATGAAAACAAGAAGTTCTTCAGTGAAACTCAAAAATTTTTTAGACTGGTTTTAAGAATTACACGAATAAGAAACATTTCGAGTCCGGTTACAGAATTTTTAAGTGTTATAGTTGGTGTGGTAATTATTTATTTTGGTGCGCAGCTTGTGCTTGTTGATAAATCAATAAAACCGAGTGAGTTCATTACCTTTTTGTTTGCAATTTTTCAATTGATGCCTCCTGTAAAAGAATTGAGCAGCGTAAATAACCGTATTCAGGAATCGAGTGCTGCGGCAGATAGAATTTTTGAGATTCTAGATACAGAACCGAAAATAAAGAATATTGTATCGCCGGTTTCTGTAAGCAGTTTTAACAATAAAATTGTTTTTGAAAATGTTTCTTTTCATTATGACGATTCTGATGAACTTGTACTAGATGGTGTTAACCTAATAGTAAAACGCGGATTAGTAATTGCTATAGTTGGAAGCAGCGGTGCAGGTAAAACTACTATGGTTGATCTTCTGCCAAGATTCTACGACCCGACTTCAGGAAGAATAACGTTGGATGGAATGGATATAAGGAATATTAGAATTGAGGATTTAAGGAAGTTAATGGGAATTGTTACGCAGGAAACGGTTCTCTTTAATGAATCTGTTATTAGTAATATTGCTTACGGGTTAGAAGATTGTAATAAAGAAAAGGTTATAGAAGCTGCAAAGGCTGCTAATGCTCACAATTTTATTTGCGAATTACCTTACGGATATGATACTATAATTGGCGAAAAAGGGACTAAACTATCGGGCGGTCAACGCCAGCGTATTTCTATTGCAAGAGCGCTGCTTAAAAATCCACCCATCATGATTCTCGATGAAGCTACTTCTTCTCTTGATAATGAATCGGAAGTACTGGTTCAGGAAGCCATTGAACGACTGATGAAAGATAGAACAACTTTTGTAATTGCGCATAGATTAAGCACTATTAGAAACTCGAATAGGATAATTGTACTTGACCGAGGCAAAATTGTTCAGGATGGAAAGCACGAAAATCTACTAGCAGATCAACACGGTATTTATAGAAAATTGTACGAACTTCAATTTAGAGATTAAACTTGGATAAATTTTACAGTTCAGCAAATAAGTTTGCCCGTTTACAAATAGGATTTATTTTAATTTTTATTATCAGTTTAACAAACTCTATTTTCCTCAATCAAATCGGGTATTTCGGGGCATTATTAATTCTTCTAATCCAATGGTATAAAACCAAGGAGAATAAATTTTATTCAACCGGATTGGAATTAGCTTTCATTCTGTTTCTTTCTGCAGAATTAATTTCTGCATTATTATCCATCAATCAACCTGAAGCGTTCAAAACCTTTTTTAAAAGACTAGTACTAATTCCAATTGTATATGTTATAGTAGTTTCTGCAGATAGTTATGAAAAAGCAAAACTATTCGCCAAAGTATTTGTTATAGCGG
>DYHC01000142.1:0-348 GCA_020724325.1 Melioribacter roseus | reverse complement strand
TATTGCTTATCTATTTGTTGCATACCGGCATTACATTTTGCAGCTCTACCGTTTAGAATCTAAAGGTCCTTCCGTATTTCAATATGTTATGACTGCCGGAGGATTAATGAGTTTTGTTACTATCATTTTATTTGCCTTTGTAATAAATGAAAAGACAAAGTTTACAACAAAATTGGTGATTATAACTGCGTTTATTATATCTGCAGTTGGTTTGATTTCGAGCTATACAAGAGCAGCATGGATTGGTGCCATTGCCGGAATTATGATAATATTAATCCTTAAACGTAAATGGCTCTATTTAGCTCCTATTGTTTGCGGAACTCTTTTACTTATCTTCTTCTCTAAGAA
>DYHC01000141.1 GCA_020724325.1 Melioribacter roseus | reverse complement strand
TATCAAAGATACACTCTTGCTTTTGTATCCATTACTCCATCAGCATCCCAATGTCTATCAGTTTCCCCACTTATTCTTTGAGCCGATTAAATACGAATTCTTTCTGCTTCTCCACTATTTGGCAACTGTGCCGCGTCTCTAACCCTTAAAAGAATAACGGAAGCATCTTCTCCCTTAAAATCGATATCATCTGTTTCAACGTTTATACGAGTTGCGATAAGAAAACTCAGACTCGGAATACCACCAACCTTACGTCTTTCATTATCATGTATTTGAACTTTGGCGGTCTCATAATTAATTGAAAACAATTCACCTACATACTGAGGGCTCCGGATCAATTCCGAGAATACTTGTTTAGCATTTACTTTCTGAATGTTTTTATGTTCTTCTTGGATGGAGGACTTTAGATCATTTGCCATATCAACCTCAACCTCTATTAACAATTAAATAAAATGCATTTTACCAACAGTATAATACTTTTACTATTAATGTCTTTGCAGAGATGAATTATACTTTTTTTAGATGTTTTAATAAAAGATTGAGGTGAAACTTTCTTTCAAAACAAACAATTAAATTTTTTGTAAGGATCCCACCCAAGACCTAAATCGCTCAAAATGTTTGAGCAGCTTATCAATATCTTTTTTATAGTAAATATCTCCGTGATAGGAGACTTGATTTTTATGATCTATTAATTTTTTGAACTGGTCAAGGGCTTTATTTTTATTTGTTGACGGAGGAGTAACTTGTCGTAAAAGTTCAATGATATCATAATGACTATCACCACTGCATTTTTTACCGGCAAGTTTGATTGTGACAGAATCTGCAAGAGCTATTGCAGCATGAATTACGAGGACACCTGCAGCATTATAATATTCGAAAGCATAAGCCGAGTCACACCCACTTGCGAAATCTTTAGAAATCTTTTCAAAATCATGATGCTTGCTAACATCAATTTTCTTAAATACCGCTTTCACTTAATTAACTCTCTGATTGGTTTCCCCGCTATTAAAATACCCTCTTTTATAATATTATTCACCGGCGATAGATTCTTTTTTGCTCTCTTTTTAAAATCAGTTTCGGTAATATAAAATGGCGCAAGAGTAACTTTATAATCATCGTATAATTTATCCCGGAGTTCCGAAACGGCATTTTCAATTTTAGTTTTGTTCAGGATATAGACTATGCATAAATCGAAATCGCTTGAATATTCCTCTTCTTTTCTTGCAACACTGCCAAAAAGAATAAGACTAGAAACAATTGGTGAAAGTTTCTTTTTAATCGATGATATTATTTCCTTGCCGAATCCGTCTTCGAATTCAAAGATGTATTTAATAAGCTTTGATACAATTTTATTATTGCGGTTTAGCGTGAACAAATGGTCTCTTCCTCCAATAGTTCTATTAACCACTCCAAGTGACTCAAGGTTTGCAAGAACGCTCTGGGCTGTTCTATTACTTAGCTTAGAGATGCGTGCAATTTCCCGACCAGAGACACCAACCATTCTTGAATTGAGTGTCCGAAGTACAATAACATTGCTTGGCGAGCTAAAGATGTGCTGTAAAACGTTATTAATTATCATTTGTTATTCCGGCTATTATAGTAGCCATACGGCTATTTAAGTAGCCACAATATACTTTGTTAAATATTAATAACAAAATATTTTGTTAGCATGGTTGTTAGAACAACTCATAATTCTGGTCTTCGATTTTAACTCTCCAGATATTCTTGATGAGATCGGATACTGTAAGATGTTCGCAATGCGCGAAAGCCGCTACCTCAGTTGAGATACTTGCAAATTCCTTGGACTTAAACTCTTCCCACCCGCCCAGGTTAATAGCAATATAGTTTGCCTCTTAAATGAAGTTGAATGACTCGGTTTATCGTTAGGTTTTATAAACGATTTTAATTTTTATCCTTGTTTTCTTTCAATTGTATTTAATAGCAAAACGCATCAACTGGTTGGTAACTGTTATAAGAGTCCCCCCGCGCACCCCTTTGCATGAAACAGAATTGTGATTGACTATGTAATGCCCAGTAAATGCTCAATAAGTAAATAATATTTTTGTAGTTCAACCTCCTTAATTCAACCCGATCAGAATTATAGATTTTGCCGGTATCTTAACACTTACGCTCTTGCTGGTTACTTCAAAATTATTAAAATCAGCGCTCACAACATTATCCGGTTTATCAAATGTATTAAACGAATTTAATTCCTTTGATGTTATAATGCGCCCAAATCCTTTTGATATTTTATCTGCTCCTCTTATATCACATTCTACTTGAATTTCCTGGTTAGGATTAACATTTACAAGAGTAATATGAACTTTTCCATTTTTGTCTTTTGACGCTGAAACATTTACCATAGGAACACTTTTTCCATCAAGCTGATATGAAGGGGACTTCATATTAATTGGAATAAGTGCAGCATCGTGATGGACTTTAAACATTTCATACACATAATACGTTGGTGTTAGAACCATTTTAGGCCCGTCTGTTAAAATTAACGCCTGAAGTACATTTACCATCTGTGCGATATTCGCCATTTTGACTCTACCAGAACGATTGTTAAATATATTCAAATTAACTGCACATGTAATTGCATCACGTAAAGTATTTTGTTGATACAGAAATCCAGGGTTGGTTCCGGGTTCAACATCAAACCAGTTCCCCCACTCGTCAACCATCAACCCAATTTCATTCTTAGGATCATATTTATCCATAATCGTTATTTGTTTTGCAAGATGGTTATCAATCTCAAAACACTTCACAAGAGTTGTAAAATAATCAGACTCATTGAAATCCGTAGCCGAACCTTTTTTACTCCAATCCCTTACAGTATAGTAATGAAGTGAAACTCCTTGCATTAAGGTACTGTTCACATTTTTCAGTAAAGTTTCCATCCATTTAACATCATCTCCATACGGACCTCCAGCAATTCTGAATAACCGATTGCTTCCATAATTACGGCAGTAGGTTGCATACCTTTTATAATTATCAGCATAAAATTCTGCGCTCATGTTTCCGCCGCAGCCCCAATTTTCATTTCCAACTCCCCAGAATTTTATTTTCCATGGCTTCTCGCGTCCGTTCTCTTTTCTTAACTTGCTCATGGGACTTTCACCATCGAAAGTAAGATACTCAACCCATTTAGACATTTCCTCAACAGAACCACTGCCAACGTTTCCGCAAATGTAAGGTTCAGTATTAAGCTGTTCGCACAGATCCATAAATTCATGGGTCCCAAAACTGTTGTCTTCTACTACTCCGCCCCAGTGAGTGTTTATCATCTTAGGTCTTTTATCACGCGGACCAATTCCATCCATCCAATGATATTCATCCGCAAAACATCCGCCGGGCCATCGTAAATTGGGTATGTTAATTTTTCTAAGTGCAGCTACAACATCATTTCTAATTCCTCTTGTATTCGGTATAGTTGAATTTTCACCTACCCAGATACCTCCATAAATACAACTGCCCAAGTGCTCAGAAAATTGTCCGTAAATATGTCTGCTAATTGTATCTTTGCTCAGATCAACATTCAGAACAATTGATGCAGCGGCTTTTTGTGCAACTATGACGTTGACGTTAATAACAAAGAATAATAAAATAATTGCTTTTTTCATCTCGGTTCGCCCTTATATTGTAGTAAATAAATTTCAAAGAATAATTTGCTTATCAACTATAAGTTAGAAAACCGTTCGATAAAAAGCACAGTATTTTTTCTTTATCTGCAGAATCTTATATTGCATTTGTATTTGCGGCTAAATAAAAACAAAGCGGAGTATTTCACACTACTTGCGGGACTGTCTCATAAGTATATCTTATTAATGAATATCACACTGAGAGATAGGAATTTAAACGGATTAACGCCGATTTTTAAATTGAACAATTACTTCTGAGACAGCTTCTTTTAATTTGATATGAAAAATTTTATTACTCTTTTACTACTTGTAACACTCTTCTTTTCTGCCAATCTCTGCAATTTTGCACAGAAAAAAAATCAGTACAACGAAAAAAATTTTAAATCGGAATCTGATTCTCTTAAATCTGCTAAAGAACAAAACATCAAATTGAAGCAGAATCTTATTACCGAGATAAATCAATTAAAAAAAATTTCTTCTAACCTTAATGATAAAATAGCAATAATCAATTTGGAAATAGAAAAGTTATATACCAGCAAATTTGGAAAAGAGAACGGTTTAAGAATTTATAACAAACAGATCTGGAAAGGAATGACAGAAAAAATGTTATCTGCCAGCTGGGGTAAACCGGATAAGATTGATAAGAATGTAGAAAAGTGGGGAACCTTTACACAATGGTATTACGGCAAAATAACTTTCTTCTTTCGCGACGGCAAACTTACAGACTGGGAAGAGCTGAAGTAAATTTTTTTAATTGTATCTTAGTATTGAACATGTAAAAATTTTATGAGAAAAATTTACTTTTTAATATTACTCTGCCTTCCTCTTTATGCGCAGGAGTTTCAATTAAATGATCCTTATACTGGAATTAATTTATCCAACGAAGTAAATTTTCAGGTTGATAGATATTATCCAATTTTCGGTTTGAGCGAAAAACCTTTTGCAGCTGAAAAAATCATCCGGTTATCGGACAGGGATAAAGTTTACACTGCTTACATTTACTTCAAGGATCAATACACACCTCCTAAATATGATAAGCGCAGTAAAACACTGCGGCTCTACTTCCCAAATACATATTACGATTATATCATTTCACGGCTTGAGAAAGATGATGCATACATTGTTTATCGTGAATACAAAGATGGACACAGCTGGGGCGAGATCTATTTTGATAAATATCCGTAATGAAAATTATTACTTGAAATTCATCGCGAGGACAGATCCGAATTATTTTTTGATTAATCAGTTCATATCGGTATATTGAAAACAAATTCAAACCTATTTGAGAAAGGAGTACCTTATGAAAATTGGTACACGTTATTTGCTTGTATTGATTTTCTTTTTGGCATCAATTGTTAGCGCACAAAGCTCTGTTTATTTTTGCAAATCAACAGGTGCTTTTGGATATGCTTATGGACAAAGTTCCGTAGCTGAAGCGGAGAACAAAGCATATAATGCATGTAAGGAATACGGCGGAACAAATATTATAAAAATTGCAAGTACAGATAGAACCGGCTGGGGCGTAATTGCTGTCGGGTATGACAGTAATGGATACAGATCTATTGGTGTTGCCCTTGGCTATTTTGACATGGAAGAAGCAAAAGCTGCCGCTAAAAAGTATTGTGCAGATAACGGCGGCAAAGATATTACGTATTACGATTTCTGGGATGATTATTACTTTTGAAAAATTCAGTATTTTTATTTCGAAGGAACCCGACGAGTCGGGAGACTGAGAAATGCTATTTCGAAGGAACGAAGTGACTGAGAAATGACAAGCAGTATTTTTCATAGGTTGCAATCAGTTCCATCTGTTAAATCTGTGTGCCATTTACTCTCCTGATAGCACACAGATCGAACTGATTAAACTGATAAAAGCAGATTAAAAAAAATCAGTTCCAATCTGTTTTAATCTGTTAAATCTGTGTGCCATTTACTCTCCTGATAGCACACAGATCGAACTGTT